>JALWJU010000149.1 GCA_026997055.1 Paracoccaceae bacterium
TCGGTCACCAGCATCATCGCGATCATGATGCGCTGGCCCATGCCGCCGGAGACTTCGTGCGGATAGGCGCGCATGACCCGCTCCGGGTCGCGGATCGCCACCGCTTCGAGCATCTCGATCGCCTTGGCGCGGGCGGCGCGCCTGCCGGCGCCGGTATGGAAGCGGTAGATCTCCATGATCTGCTCGCCGATGCGCATCACCGGGTTCAGCGAAAACTTGGGGTCCTGCATCACCATCGAGATCTTCTGCCCGCGCACGCCCTGCATCTCCCGCTCGCTCATCGCCAGCAGGTCGCGGCCCTGAAACTCGAGCCGGTCGGCGGTGATGCGCCCCGGCGGGCGGATCAGGCGCAGGATGGCGCGCCCGGTCATGGACTTGCCGGAGCCGCTTTCGCCCACGATCCCGAGCCGCTCGCGCCCGAGGGTGAAGGAGATACCCCGCACCGCCTGAAACGCGCCCGCGCGGGTCGGAAAGGTGACGGTGAGGTTTTCGATATCCAGCAGGTTCTCGCTCATCCCGATTTCCCTTCCTTGGGGTCGAGCACGTCGCGCAGCCCGTCGCCGAGCAGGTTGAAGGCCAGCGACACGGTAAAGATCGCCAGCCCCGGCATGGTCGCCACCCACCAGTGATCGAGGATGAACTTGCGCCCCTCGGCCACCATCGCGCCCCATTCGGGGCTGGGCGGGCGCGCGCCGAGGCCGAGAAAGCCGAGCCCCGCCGCGGCGAGGATGATCCCGGCCATGTCCAGCGTCACCCGGATGATCAGCGAGGACAGGCAGAGCGGCCAGATATGGCGGGTGATGATGCGCAGCGGCCGCGCCCCCTGCAGGCGGATCGCGGCGATGAAGTCGCTGTTGCGAAAGGTCAGCGTCTCGGCACGCGCAATGCGCGCATAAGGCGGCCAGGCGGTGATCGAGATCGCCAGCACCGCGTTTTCGATTCCGGCGCCGAGCGCGGCGACGAAGGCGAGCGCCAGCACCAGGCGCGGAAAGGCGAGAAAGATATCGGTCACGCGCATCAGGATCGCGTCGGTCCAGCCGCCGGCATAGCCCGCCACCGTGCCCACCAGCAGGCCGACGATGGGGGCGATCAGGGCGACCAGCGTCACGATATAGAGCGTGATCCGCGCGCCGTAGATCATCCGGCTCAGGATGTCGCGCCCGAGGCTGTCGGTGCCCAGCGGGTGGCCGGGCGTGCCGAGCGGCTGGAGCCGGTTGGCGAGGTCCTGCGCCAGCGGGTCGTGCGGGGCGAGCCAGGGCGCCAGCAGCGCCACCAGCAGCAGGGCGAGCAGGATGTAGAGCCCGAGCATCGCCATGTGATTGGCCCTGAGCCGCAGCCAGCCGTTATAGGCCGCCACCGCTCGGGCATGAGCGCGCGAGGTCGGCGTGTCGGTCAGCAGCCACTGGCGCCAGGTCTGTCTGTCTTGGCTCGTCCGGCTCATTTCGCCCTCGGGTCGAGAAACTTGTAGAGAAGATCGGAGAAGATGTTGAGCAGCACGAAGATCAGCCCCACCACGATGGTGCCGCCGAGCACCGCCGCCATGTCGGCCGACAGGAGCGCGGTGGTGATATAGGAGCCGATGCCGGGCCAGGAGAAGATCGTCTCGGTCAGCACCGCGCCTTCGAGCAGGTTGGCGTAGGAGAGCGCGATGACGGTGATGAGCTGCACCTTGATATTGCCGAAGGCGTGGCGCCAGATCACCGTGCGCTCGGGCAGGCCCTTGACCCGGGCGGTGACGATATATTCGGCGCCGAGTTGTTCGAGCATGAAGGAGCGCGTCATGCGGCTGATGTAAGCCATTGAATAATATCCGAGAATCGAGGCGGGCAGGATGATGTGGCTGAACGCGTTGCGAAACACGCCCCATTCGCCCTGAAGCGCCGAATCCAGCAGCAGCAGCCCGGTGCGCGGCTCGACGATATCCTGATAGAAGATGTCCAGCCGGCGCGGCCCGCCGACCCAGCCGAGGATGCCGTAAAAGATCAGCAAGCCCACCAGCCCGAGCCAGAAGATCGGCATCGAATAGCCGATCAGCGCCACCACGCGCGCGCTCTGGTCGATCCATGTGCCGCGCCGGACCGCGGCGACGACTCCGAGCGGCACCCCGAGGACGACGCCGAAAATCGTGCCCAGCGTCGCCAGTTCGAAGGTGGCGGGAAAGACCCGGGCGATGTCTTCGGAGACCGGGCGGGCCGTCAGCAGGCTGGTGCCGAAGTCGAAATGCAGCACGTCCCACAGGTAATAGGCGAACTGCACCAGCAACGGCTTGTCCAGCCCCATGGCGCGATAGGCGGCGTCATAGACTTCCTTGCTGGCGCGCTCGCCGACCACCGAAAGCACCGGGTCCACCGGCATCACCCGCCCGATCAGGAAGGTGACGAAGAGCAGCCCCAGCATGGTGATAAGCACCGCGCCGATGGTGGCGGCGCCCTTTCTGAGGTGCCGCAGCAAGGGGGGCGACCTGCGCCGCCCCCCCGGATTGTCTTCGGCGATGGCCATTTACTTGGTCACGGTCCAGTAGGAGACGGCGGTAATCGCGCCGCCAAGGCTCAGGCCCTGGACATTCTCGGCGCGGCCGATCTGCTCGATCCTCTGGAACATGATGGCAAAGGGCGAGGTCTCGCGGAATTCGGCCTGGATGTCGCGATACATCTGCGCGCGCACCTCGCGGTCCGGCTCGACCACGGCGGCGGCGACCTTTTCGGTCAGCCCGCCGGTATCCCAGGAGTTGCGCCAGGCCAGCAGGCCGGTGGCCTGGGCCTCGTCGCTGTTGTCCGGGTTATAGGCGAAGGTGCCGGCATTGGTATGCGGGTCCGGGTAGTCCGGCCCCCAGGCGCCGATATACATGTCCAGCTCGCGGGCGCGATACCTGGTCAGGATCTGCTTGCCGGTGCCGACCTCGAGATTGAGCGTGATCCCGGCCTGGGCAAAGGTGTTTTGCAGGGACTGGGCGATCTCCAGCCGCTCCTGGGCCTCGCGCACCCCGGCGGTGATCTCCAGTTCGCTCACGCCGGCCTCGGCCAGCAGCGCCTTGGCCCGCTCGATATCGAGGCTGAACGGATTCTCGTCCACCGCGCCGAGATAGGTGGCGGGCAGGAAGTTCTGGTGGATCACATACTGACCCTTGAGGAAGCTGTCCTGCATCCCCTGGTAGTCGATCAGATACTTGATCGCCTGGCGCACCTGCGGCTTCGAGAGCACCGGATGCTTCTGGTTCAGCGAGATATACATCAGCCGCCCGCGCAGCTCGCTGTCGATGGCGATGCCGTCCTTGCCTTCGAGGCCGGCGATGTCGTCCGGGTTGAGGTTGCGGGCCACGTCGATATCGCCGCGCTCGAGCATCAGCCGCTGGGTGGCGCTCTCGGCGACGTGCTGGACGATCACCCGGTCCATGGCCGGCTTGCCGAGGTAGAAGTCCGGGTTGGCCTTCAGCGTCACGCTTTCATTGGGCTTCCAGGAGACCAGCGTATAGGCGCCGGAGCCGGCGGAATTGGTCTTGAGCCAGGCATTGCCCATGTCGCCATCGACCTCGTTGGCCATGACCGTTTCCTTGTCGATGATCGCGCCGATGGTGGCGGTCAGGCAGTTCAGCACGAAGGAGGTGGCATAGCGCTTGTCGGTGGTGATGGAGACGGTGTTCGCATCTGCATCGAAGGTGATGGTCTCCTCCACATTCTCCGGGGTAAAGCCGAACTGGGTGAGGATGAAGCTCGGGGTCTTGTTCAGGATTACCGCCCGGCGCAGCGACCAGGCCGCATCCTCGGCGCGCACCGGATTGCCGGAGGCGAATTTTACCCCCTCGCGCATCTTGAAGGTGATGGTGCGCCCGTCCTCGGAGACGGTCCAGCTCTCGGCAAGATCCGGGACATAACCGGCGTCGAGATTCATCGGGTCGAAATTGACCAGCTTTCCGTAGATGTTGCGGATCACGTCGGAGCCGGCAAACTCGAAGCTCTCGGCCGGGTCGAGGGTGGTGATGTCGTCGATGCGGTTGGCGATCACCAGCATGTTGGGCGGGGTTTCGGCATATAGCGGCGCACCGGGGGCGGCGAGAGCGAGGCCCAGCACCACGCTGGCAAGCATCTTTCTGAAGGGTTTCATGAATTATCTCCTCTGTCGTTTGTCGTTCTCGATTCTGTCGTCTTGATTCTGTCGTCTTGAGCGCCCGGGTCCTGCCTGCTGCCTCCCGTGGGGCCATGTCTGGCCCTTTGGTTCGCCGGTGCAGGATTTCGCACCGGGAATTTTATCGGATGGTCAAGGTGATGCGACAAAATGTCAAGCTTCGCTTGCGGTCGTGTCCGCCTTTCGGGCCGCTGGCTGCCTCTGCGCCGGCAGCCGCCTACCAGCCGCCCCGCGCGCGCATGCCTCCGTCGAGGGTCAGCACCGTGCCGTTGATCCAGTCGGCCTCCGGCCCGGCGAGGAAGGCAACCGCCGCCGCCACATCCTCGGGCCGGCCGAGGCGGGCAAGCGGGCAGGCGGCGCGCCAGCGGGCGACGCCCTCGGGCCAGTCCTCCTCGATCCCGGGGCGCGCGATCAGGCCGGGCGCCACGGCATTGACCCTGACGCGCGGGGCGAGCGCCACGGCCTGGGCGCGGGTCAGGGTCTCCAGTGCCGCCTTGCTGGCCGCATAATGGCCGTGGCCGGGGGCGGGCGCCTGGGCCTCGATCGAGGAGATATTGACCACCGCGCCCCGCTCCGCAACCTGCAGGGCAAAGGCGCGGGCGAGCAGCATCGGCGCGGTGACATTGACCGCGAGCATGGCCGCCATTTCGCCGGGCGTGATCCCCTCCATCGGCCCCAATGCCTGATCGGCGGCGCAATTCACCAATATGTCCACCGGCCCGGCCGCCTCCAGAAGCGGCCCTTCGAAGCCCGGCGCGGCGAGATCCGCCTGCACTGCTCTGAAGCCGCTTTCGGGCGCGTTAGAGCCATATTGCACCACCACATCGGCCCCCATCCCCGCCAGCCGCGCGGCAATCGCGGCGCCGATCGGCCCGGAGCCGCCGGTGACCAGCGCGCGCCGCCCGGTGAGCATCACAGCTCCCCCGCATCGAGCATGGCGGCAATCGCGGCGCGTATTTTCACCGCGCCGATGGCGGCGTTTTCCAGCACTTCCTCCAGCGTGTCGGGCTGCTGGTCCGGCCCGCCGGTGGCCGAATTGGTCACCACCGAAAAGCCCAGCACGCGCATCCCGGCGTGATTGGCCGCGATCACCTCGAGTGCCGTGGACATGCCCACCAGGTCGCCCCCGGCCATGCTGAGAAAGCGCCGCTCGGCGCTGGTCTCGAATTCGGGGCCATGGATCGCCGCGTAAATCCCCGTGGGCAGATGGGCAAGCGCCTTTGCCGCGCGCAAATCCGGGCAATAGGCGCGCGACATGTCCGGGAAGCGAAGGCCGAGTGCCACGTCATTGGGGCCCGAAAGCGGGTGCAGGCCGGTGAAATTCAGCTGGTCCGAGATCACCACCGCGCTGCCCACTTCAAGCTCCGGGTTGAGCCCCCCGGCGGCATTGGTCACCACATAGCGCTCTGCCCCGAGCGCGCGCATCACATAGACCGGCAGCACGATATCGTCGCCGCTCCAGCCCTCGTAAAGGTGAAAGCGCCCGCTCTGCGCCACCACCCGCCGCCCGCGCAGCTCGCCCAGGATCAGCTCGCCCGCATGGCCCGGCGCGGTGGAGACTGGAAAGCCCGCGATCTCTTCATAAGGCAGGCGGGCGGCCACGTCGATCTCCTCGAGCATCGGAGCAAGGCCGGTGCCGGCGACCAGGGCAAGCTCCGGCACATAGTCACTAATTGCCCGAACAGAGCCACATGCTGCTGCGACACGTTTGCCAAAATCAGCCTTCATTCTTCCTCCAGCGAAGCGCGGATTTGCGGCACCAGCGCCTGCGCGCGGGCCGCCAGGTCGCTCACATCCAGCCCCTGCACCACCCCGCCGCGCAGCACCGCGCGCCCGGCCACGAACACGTCGCGCACATCCGCCTTGCTGGCGGAATAGACGATATGGCCGATGGGGTCGAATATCGGCGCCGCATGGGGCGCGCCCATGTCGAGCAGCAGGAAATCGGCCTCCTTGCCGACTTCAACCGAGCCGAGCCGGTCTTCGGCCCCGAGCGCGCGGGCGCCGTTCAGCGTCGCCATGTGCAAGACCTCGCGCGCCCCCACGGCGGCCGCATCGCCGCTCGTGGCCCGGTGCAGGGTGGCGGTAAGGCGCATGGCCAGGAACATGTCCATGTCATTGCCGCTGATCGGCCCGTCGGTGCCGAGCGTGAGACTGACCCCGGCCCGGAGCATCTCGGGCACCGGGGCGAAGCCCGAGGCGAGCTTGAGATTCGACATCGGGTTCAGCGCCACATGGGTGCCGCTCTCGGCCATCAGGGCGATCTCGCCTTCGTCCACATGCACGCAATGGGCCAGCACCACGTCCGACCCCAGCGCGCCGAGGTCATGCAGGTGGCGGATCACGGATTTGCCGTATCGGGCCGTAACAGTCTCTTGTTCGGCCCGGGTTTCGGCCGCATGGGTGCAGAAGAAGCCGCCGCGCTCGCGTGTGAGCGCAAGCGCCGCGCTGAGCGAATCTGGCCCCACCGTATAAGTGCCGTGGGGGAGCACGCCGCAGAATTCGTGCCCGGCCTCGAAAAGCGCCCGCGCCCGCGCAAGCCGCGCCTCCGGCCCGTGCCCGTCCATCCCCGGCCCGTCAAAGAAGATGCCCCCGCCGGCCCAGCGGATCCCGGCGGCGCGCGCGGCGGCGAATCCCGTCTCTTCGTGCCAGAACATGTCCATCACGCTGGTCACGCCGCCCCGAACCAGCTCGGCAATCCCGAGCGCCGCCCCGAGCCGGCACATTTCGGGATCCGCGAGCAGGGCGGCCTCGGCCTTCCACACCGTTTGCAGCCAGGCTTCCAGCGGCTTGTCCTCGACCAGCCCGCGAAACAGGCTGTCGCCGCAATGGGCGTGCATGTTGATCAGGCCGGGCATCAGGATCGCGCCGCCCGCGTCGATCACCTCGTTGGTTCCGGGGCCATGCTCGGGCGCCTCTCCGCTCGGCCCGATCCAGGCGAAGCGCCCGTCGCGGA
>JALWJU010000150.1 GCA_026997055.1 Paracoccaceae bacterium
GGTTGCACTGCCCGGTGTGGCCGTTGTGACAATCCGCCAGATGCCACAGGACGATCTTCGTCGCCGGTTTCAATCCCCGTTGCCTGATGGCCCAGTTCGTGGCGGCGTGGCTCATGAGCGTGCCTCCCTGTCCCTTTCGTGGATCTTCTCCGCGGCGTCGGTGATCGCGGCGCAGCGCCGCTCGATGGTATCGAGAAGCGCATGAAACGCGCTGCACGGGCGCCCGGCGCGATCGAGCCTGTCGATCTCCTGGCCGAGCAGCCAGAGAGCGAAAATCAGCCCCTCTATGCGGCTGACGTGGGTGTGGATGTCGTCGATGGGATCAGGCGGCAAGCCGGTATCGTTCGCTGCCATGAGCGGCCTCCTGTGGTTCGAATGAACCTGACCGCCAGCTGTCAATCTGGTGGCCAGGCAACAGCGGGTTGACAGACCGCCCACAGGAACGGCGCACCCGAAGGTGCCCCGCTGCGCCTGACCATGAGAAGGAGCCGCACGATCGGCGCGGCTCCTCAAGCGCCTGTGGTTCGGGCTGTCAAACCCGGCAGCCGTTTTTTGCGACTGCGCGGTCATGGTGCCCGCCTGACTGGCGCGTGTCAAGTTTCGGCAATTATTGTATGTATTTTTATTGACGTCTGTCTTTTTATTGTGTATATAAAAGGCATGGAACTGGAATGGGATGAAGGGAAGCGCCAGCGCACCATGAGCGAACGGGGGCTCGATTTCGCCGACGTGGCCCGGCTCGACTGGGATCGGGCGGTGATAATTCCCGATACCCGGCGTGACTATGGGGAGCCGCGCGAGGTGGCCATGGCGGAACTGGACGGCCGGCTGATGGTGGTCGCCTACACGATTCGCGACGGCGCGCTGCGGGTGATCAGCTTCCGCAAGGCGAACCGCAGAGAAAGGAAGGTATTCGATGACTTCACAACGTGAGCCGCTGATCGGCGCGGACGGCGAGGTCCGGGAAATCACGATGGACGATCTGAAACACGCCCGCCGGGGCCGCCCGCCGCTGCCGCCGGAGGCGAAGAAGAAGCGTGTGCAGCTGATGCTGGACCCGGACGTGCTGGAGAAGCTGCGCCGGAACGGGCGCGGCGTCTCGACCCGCGTCAACGCCATCCTGCGCGAGGCGCTGGGCCTGGAGGCGCGAGAGCAATGAATGCCATCGGCCGGATCCGAGGCGAGGCCGTCTCGGCGATGCGGGTGCAATCCGGCAGCAGCAGGGAAAGGAACGCCCATGACCGCAAAGTTTGATCCGGCGCATGCCGTAAAGCGCGGATATACCCGGGCCGACTGGGAGGCGGTGGAATCGCCGGAGATGACCGATGATGAACTCGCGCGCGCCCGACCGCTGCCCGAGGCGCTGCCGGAGCTTGGTTCGGCGTTGGAGCAGTCCGGGCGCGGGCGGCCTGCATCCGGGAAGCAGAAGTAGATGGTATCGATCCGGGCGGACCGTGGCCTGCCTGCCATCCTGTGCGTGCCCGGGCGCTCCCGGCAGGC
>JALWJU010000151.1 GCA_026997055.1 Paracoccaceae bacterium
GGAGACGCTGGCGGCGGGGTCGGGCATGTCTTCGGGGCGGTAGATCATGAAGCGGGGCCGGGTGCCGTCGGGGCGCTGGTAGCGGGGGTCGCGCATGTAGGGCAGGCTGCTTTCGACAAGCGCGCGCTCGAATCCCTCGCCATAGGTCTGCTCCAGCAGGACCACGCCGGAGAGGCCGTCCCAGTTGCGCCGCCAGCTTTCGTTGGCCCAGCACAGGTAGAAGGGGAAGTCGATCTCCGGCCGCTCCAGAAGGCGGTCGAGCGGGGCTTCCAGCACGCGCCTGCCGTCGAACCAGTAGTGATAGACGCAGAACGCATCAATGCCAGCGCCGCGTGCCAGCGCCGCCTGCTCGCCCATGACTTCGGTCAGGCGCAGGTCGTAAAAGCCCAGATCGGCGGGCAGGAGCGGCTGGGCATGGCCTTCGTATAGCGGCCGCGCCGAGGCCGCCGAGCGCCATTCGGTAAAGCCCTTGCCCCACCAGGCATCGTTTTCCGGGATCGGGTGAAACTGGGGCAGGTAGAAGGCGCTCACATAGGCGGGCCGGGGCAGGGCCGGGGGCGGGGGTGCTTCGGCCAGTTCGGTGCTTTGCAGGACCCTCTGCCCGGAGGCCGTGGCCAGAAATCCCATGCAGCGCTCCAGCGCGTGGGCGGTGGTACCATCGACCTGCCCGCTCTCCGCCTCGAAATCCTCCTCCCGCAGCCGCATGGCGCGCAGCAGGCCGAGCATCAGCGGCTTGACCCAGTACATGGAGCCGGCGGGAAAGGCGAGCGAGTCATGGTCGATGTCGATTTCGATGCGTCGCAGCAGGCGGCGGGTGCGCTCGAAATTGGAGCCCCACCACTTCCTGCCGGCATAATGCTGGCCGTCGGCGACCCAGAAGGCCGCGTCCGGCATCGCTTCGAAGCGGTCGAGAAGCTCCCGCAGGCCGCGGTCGGGCAGAATGCCGGAAATCAGGTGGTCGCGCCAATGATCGCCGTCCTCTCGGTGCGGGGATTTCTTGGTGTGGATCTTGCAGACGGCCCGGTAGCCGTCCAGCAGCCCGGCATTGAGCAGCGTCACGAAGGGCAGCATGTCGCGGCCCCTGTTCTGCAGCGGTGTGACGGTAGCGCCGGGGAAACGGGCGCGGATGGTCTCTGCCAGAGCCTCGGTCTCCTCGCCGCGATAGGTGAGGGTGACATACAGATCATGCTCGATCTCCAGCCCGGCCAGGCGGCGCTCGAATTCGGGCCAGAGGTCAGGATAGTAGATATGCACGACCACCGCATATGGGGCGTGCTGACGGTCGGGATCGGCGTGCAGCCGGGGGCTGGCGGCCGCCGGCATGTCCACGATCTCGGGAAGCTCCTTGCATGGCCGGCCCTCGTCTCTTCCGCTGGTGACAAAGTGATAGAGCGGGGAGATGCCCGCTTCGGCGATGTCGGGGTTGTATTTCAGGTAGGCTTCAGGGGAGAAGTCCGGATTGGGCCGGTATCCGCGCGCCTCTCCGAACAGGAGATAGTGGCGCAGCGGCATCTTCCGGTAGATCGGGTGAATCGCCGGATAGGCTCCGAGGTAATAGACAGGATCGAAGAGACCGGACCTGCGGATTTCCCGCAGCATCATCATCTCCTGCGGCCTGGGAAACAGTACTCTCAGCAACCTGAGAAGGCGAGTGCTTCCAGTATGATTCACATTCACGCTTTCTTTGCCCAGTTCACTTATCGGGGTGCCGCATCCTGAAAATGCTTTGATCTGGACCTGAGGCAGGTTTGTGCCTAGGCGCGGCAAGATTCTTCAATGTTTCGTGCGCATCGCAGAATGCTGATTCGGATTTCGCGAAACGCTTTGACCAAGAGGTAGGACATATTGCACCCCGGGTGCAACTGTAGCGGAGGGAGGTCGGCATTCAGGTGCCCTCGTCCAGCAGGTAGCTGTGATATCGCCTGAGCAGGACAAGCCCGAGGGCAGCCAGGGAAAAGGCGATGAGATATACGTAGAGTTCCGAAACATACGGGCCCTCATAGGTGGAGAAGATACCGGTCCGGATCCGCATGATGACGTGGGTCAGGGGATTGAGAAGCAGGTAATCGCGCATTTCTTCGGGCAGATCGTCAACCAGAAACAGCACCCCCGAAACGATAAACAGCGGCCGGTTGATGACCGCCCAGACAAATTGCCAGATGGGGAACATTCCCATCAGCAGCGTATTTATCAGCCCCACGCCGATACCCATTGCGATCGCCATCAGGAAGCCCCGGGCAAGCCTCGGATAGTCGATCATCAGCCTGAGATCGTCCAGAAAGACGATTCCGCTGATGATGATCCCGAAAACGATCAGATGCGTGAGAATCGCCAGGATGATCCGGCTGATGATTGCATCCATGTAGGTGACGTTCGGATAAGTCAGGAAGGGGCGCGAATACTTGAGCGAGGTGCCCACCTTGACCACGATATCCTGGTACATGGCCAGCGGCAGGAAGCCGGTGGCGAAAAACAGCCCGAAGCTCTCGCCCAGCGGGGGGGAGGAGACCAGGAAGCTGAAGACGAAGGAAAAGATGCTGATCCCGGCCACGGGCTCCAGAATCGCCCAGATATAGCCCCCCGGGGATCGTCCGTAGGTCGATGCCATCTCCCGGAGCAACAGGGCCAGGATGACCCTGCCCGAGGCGAAAGGGATCTTGTGCGCGGAGCGGGGCATTCCTGCGGGTTCCTGTCGTTCGGCGTATTGCATGGCCCAGCCGGGGAAGCCGGTATGGGCCCGGCGTCAGTCTAGGAGATAAGCCCTTGTATTGCGAGCCGTAAAATCCCACAATTGCACAAGGATAGCCAGACGCAGAAGACACCGGAGAAAACCCATCGCTACCGCCCCCGCACCCGCCCGGAATGCACCGAAGAAAGCCCCCGGGCCTGCTGCGCCCCAGCCGGCGCGCAAGGCTTCGTTGCGGCCGCGTCACCGCAGGATCCTGATCAGCTTCGTGGTCTTCGTGGTGCTGCCGCTGGCGGTGACGATATATTACCTCTTTTACATCGCCAGCGATCAATACGCCTCGCGGATCGGATTTTCGGTCCGCTCCGAGGATCTGACCTCGCCGGCGAGCCTCCTGGGCAGTCTGAGCAGCATATCGGGCTCGAGTTCCTCGGATACCGACATTCTCTATGAATTCATCCAGGGCCAGACCATGGTCGAGCGGATGAACGAGCGCCTTGACCTGGTGGAGATTTTTTCGCGACCGGAATACGATCCGGTTTTCGCCTATGATCCGTCCGGTACGATCGAGGATCTGGCCGATTACTGGCGCCGCATGGTCAAGGTCGGCCATGCCTCCAGTTCCGGCCTGCTGGAGGTGGAGGTCCGTGCCTTCCGGCCGGAAGACGCGCGGGATATTGCCGTCGGGATCATCGAGGAATCCACCAGGATGATCAACGAATTGTCCGATATCGCGCGGGCTGATGCCACGCGTTCGGCGATCGAGGATGTGAATCTCGCCCTGGAGCGGCTCAAGGTGGCGCGCGAAAATCTGACCCGGTTTCGTTCGAAAACCCGGATCATCGACCCCATCGCCGACCTGCAGAGCCAGATGGGCCTGCTGGGCTCGCTCGAGGCACAGCTGGCCGAGGCCCAGATCAGCCTGAACCTTCTGCGCAGGAATTCCAGTGAAAGCGATCCTCGAATTGAGCAGGCACAGCGCCGGATAAAGGTCATTCGCGAACTGATCGAGCAGGAGCGGGCCAAGTTTTCGAGCGGTTCCGGTGCGGGGGGTGATGGTGAGGATTATTCTACCCTGGTTGCCGAATACGAGCGCCTCAGCGTCGAAGTGGAATATGCCCAGGAAGCCTACCTTGCCGCACAGGCGGCGCTGGACGCGGCCCGGGCCGAGGCCCAGCGTCAGAGCCGCTATCTGGCGATCTTCACCGCTCCGAGCCTGCCTCAGAGTGCTCGCTATCCCCAGCGCGTCCTGCTATCGGTGGTTGCGGGGATATTCCTGCTGCTGGGATGGAGCATCTCGGTTCTGATCTATTATTCGATCCGGGACCGGCGCTGAGGAGGCGCGTGGCACATGATCGAGCTGCGCGATCTCTCCAAGTCCTACCGCACCCGGTTTGGCCGCAAGGTCGTGGCCCGCAATATCAACTTCACCTTTCCCACCGGCGAAAGCGTTGCCCTGATCGGTGGTAACGGGGCCGGGAAATCGACCATGCTGAAGATGATTGCGGGTACCCTTAGGCCGGATCACGGCGAGGTGATTTCCGATGGCACCATTTCCTGGCCGGTCGGTTTTGCCGGCAGTTTTCACGGGGATCTGACCGGTGCGCAGAATGTCAAGTTCTGCGCCCGCATCTATGGGGTGGATACGGAGGAGATGCTGGACTTCACCAAGAGTTTTTCGGAACTGGGCGCCCATTTCCACCTGCCGGTACGCACCTATTCTTCCGGGATGAAGTCACGCCTGGCTTTTGCCATGTCCATGGCGATTCCGTTCGATACCTATCTGGTGGACGAGGTAACGGCGGTGGGTGACGCCTCGTTTCGCAAAAAGAGCGAGGAAATTCTCATGGAGCGGTTGCAGTATTCCGGCGCTATCGTGGTTTCTCATTCGATGGAGCAGCTTGCGCGGCTCTGCACCTCCGGCGTGGTTCTGTCCAATGGCTGGCTGTTCCACTATCCTCAGGTAGAAAAGGCTATCGAACATCACCGCTACAACATGCAGGGAAAGCGCCCGCCCTGGCTGGCCTGAGGGGTCCGGGGTCCGTCAGCCCAGCCGGTGCAGTTCCCGCAGGGCATCGCGTACGATCACCCGGCTCGATTGCAGAAACAGCCCCGCCATGACGATCGCCACGGCGAGGTCGGGCCAGTTGCTGGAGGTCCAGCCCACCAACAGCGCCGCCAGCACCACCGCCGCATTGCCGAGCGCATCGTTGCGCGAAAACAGCCAGACCGCGCGCATATTGGCATCGCCCGCCCGGTGCGGGATCAGCACCAGCGCCGCGGCGACGTTGACGAGCAGGGCGATCATGGCGACGGCGCCCATCGCTCCGGCCTCCACCGCGCGTTCGGCGCCCAGCTTCAGGAGGGTGTCGGCCAGCACACCCAGCCCCATCGCACCCAGAAAGATTCCCTGTACCAGCGCCGAGCGCGCCCGCCAGACGAGACTCCAGCCGATTGCCAGCAGGCCGAGAAAGGTGATCAGCCCGTCGCCGATGAAGTCCAGCGCATCGGCCTTCAGCCCCTGCGAGCCGGTGAGGAAGCCGGCGATCATCTCGATCACGCCGAAGCCGGTATTGAGCGCAATGACGATCCAGAGCGCCCGGCGGTATCCTGCGCCCAGATGCGCCGGCGGGCCGGCCACCCGGTCGCCGGTGATCTCGTCGAGCCCGTAACCCAGCGCTGTGATCGCCGCTTCCAGATCGCTCTTGCGCTTGTCTCCCTCCGGCAGCGAGACCCTGAGAGTTTGCGAGGCGGTCGAAATTTCGATTTCCTCCACGCCCGCTTTATTCACCGCCTTTTCGATCTTGGCCGCGCAGGAGGGGCAGTCCATGCCCGTGATGCGGTATTCGAGTGGCCTGGTCATGCTCGCACTTTCCGTTCCCGGGTCCGAAAGGCTACAATATTCGCTCTTTCACCGCTGCAAAAGTGCAAATTTCAGCGGATTTGCGGCGGCGGGAGAGTCGCTTCCTTGTAGGGCGTCCAGTCCTCGATCTCCGGGTAGTATTTGCGCCGCCAGGCGCGTACGCGCGGGTTCATGATCCGCCGCCAGACCGGCGGCACCATCGCTGCCATGGTCATCAGCGGGTAGCCCCGCGGCAGCAGCGGCGCGGTGTCGGCGTCATAGGTCTGCAGCAGCGGAAAGCGGCGCGCGGGCTTGTAATGGTGGTCGCTGTGGCGCTGCAGGTTGATGAATTGCCAGTTGGTCGCCATATGGTCGGAGTTCCAGCTGTGATGCGGCTTCACGGGTTCATATCTGCCGTCGCCCAGGTACTTTCGGGTCAGCCCGTAATGCTCGACATAATTGGTCAGCTCCAGTTGCCATATGGCGACAAATGCCTGAAATACGAAGAAACCCACCCCGGCCCAGCCACCGATCAGGTAGGCGGCGAGCAAGGCGATGGCTTGCAACAGACCGTAGAGCCAGAAGGGGTTTCGCAGGCTGGTCGCCGGCAGGGAGCGGCGCGCCAGCATCGCCTTTTCCGCCTGCCAGGCCGAGCGTGGCACTTCGTGGAGGACGCGGGCGAAATAGCGGTGAAAGCCCTCGTTGTAGCGTGCCGTGACCGCATCGCGGCTGGTGCCGACCCAGGGGTGATGCACCAGCAGATGTTCGGTGCGGAAGTGGCTGTAGAGGACGGTGGCCAGCAGCAGATCGGCGAGCCAGCGCTCGAGCCGGTTCGACTGGTGCATGAGCTCGTGGGCATAGACGATCCCGACCGAGCCGGAAACCACGCCGACGCCGAATATCAGGGCGAATTTCTCCCATGTTGCCAGAGTGCCGGTATGGGTGACGAAGTAGAGCGCGCCATAGATCAGCGCCACCTGCACCGGCAGCCAGATGAGGGTGATGAAGCGGTACCAGAAAAGCTCTTCTTCCGGCGTGTCCGGGTCGGCATTCTCGGTGTTGCGGCCCAGGATCGCATCCAGGAGCGAGGTCATCCACCAGGCGGCTGCGGGAGGGAGCAGCAGCGCCCAGCCCCCATATCTGGCGGCAACAACCACCAGTGGCACAAGCGATAAGGAGATCCAGAACGGGAGCGCGTTTCTCAGGCGGACGGTTGCAGAGCCGGGCATGGTTTTTCCCTCGCATGAGCGCGCCTCTCGGGCACAAGGCTACAGTGGCGCAGGCTTCGAAGCAATGGCCGTTGCGGCCAGTTTGTGCGCCTTGCGCATCACGCTTGGCAGATCGGTGGGGCGAAACTCGGGCACTGGCATGAAAAAGCCGTGATCGGGGATGGCGTCGATCGGCACAGTGGCAATGCTCACGCTTAGAATCAGGTGGAAATGCGTGAAGGTGTGACGGACCTGCTCGTCAAGCGCCCGCCAGTCGGCGCGGATCGGCGGCGGGCTGTCGGCAGACGTCTTTTCCCACGCGTC
>JALWJU010000152.1 GCA_026997055.1 Paracoccaceae bacterium
GAGCGCGGCGAGGCGGTCGCGCAGGGGCTGAAGCAGCCCGTGCAGGCTCATCTGCGCAAAGACCGCAAAGACCAGCCCCGAGACCACCGAGCGCAGGTTGCCGGTGGCCGCCAGCGTCAGGAGCCGTCCCGAACAGCCGCGCGAGAGCACCATGCCGGCGCCGAACATCAGCCCGCCGATGATCGCGCCCGACCAGGAGCCCGCGACCGACATCATCCGCGCCTGTTGCGGGTCGAACAGGCCCAGAAGCCGCGCCCCCTGCACCCAGACCATGGCGGTGGAAAAGGTCAGCAGCCACACCGCCACCGATTGTCCCATCCGGCCGCGGGCAAACTCCACCGTCGCCGCGCGCAGGCAGAAGCGCGAGCGCTGGGCGGCGACGCCGAAGACCGCGCCGGTCACCAGCCCGAACAGCAGATAGGTTTCGGCTTCACCGAGCCATTCGACGAGAGGCAGAATATCCATGACATGTCCTTTCGCACCCCCGTTCGCATGGTCCGGGGCGGCGTGCCTTGATATTGGTCAAGAAATATCGGAATTCGTGAATGTGTTTTCCTCTCGCCAAGGGACAAGAAGCCGCGTATGGGGGCGCATGGCGAACAGGAAAAGCATCGTCACCCTCGCAGAGGCCCAAAGCCTGCCCTTCTGGCGGCGCCCGGTCTTTCTGCTCATGCTCATGGCATTCGCCATGCCGATCGCCTTTGCCACATGGAATGCGCTGCTCAACAATTTCGTGATCGAAAAGGCGCGCTTTACCGGGGTCGAGATCGGCTGGCTGCATACGCTGCGCGAAGTGCCGGGCTTCCTCGCCGTCGGGGTGATCGTGGTGATCATGTATATGCGCGAGCAGGTTCTGGCCACGGTGGCGCTGCTGCTTCTGGGCGTGGCCACGGCGCTGACGGGCTTTTTCCCGACACTCGGCGGCATCCTGACCCTGACCATGCTGTCCTCGCTCGGCTTTCACTATTACGAAACCGTCAACCAGTCGCTGCAATTGCAGTGGATCGACAAGGCCCGCGCCCCGCAGACGATCGGCTGGATCGTCGGTATCGGCTCGGCGGCCTCGCTCATGGCCTACGGGCTGCTGGTGGTGACCTGGAAGACCTTTGAGCTGCAATACACCACCGTTTACCTGGCCGCCGGCGGCTTTACCGCGCTGGTGGCGCTGTTTGCCTTCTTCGCCTATCCCCAATTCGAAAGCCCGCATCCGCAGATCAGGACCTTCGTGCTGCGCCGGCGCTACTGGCTCTACTACGCGCTCCAGTTCATGGCCGGCGCGCGGCGGCAGATCTTCATCGTCTTCGCCGCCTTCATGATGGTCGAGCGCTTCCACTTCGAAGTGCAGCAGATCACCGCGCTGATGATGCTGAACTTCATCGCCAACATGCTCTTCGCCCCGCTGATGGGCCGCGCCGTGGCGCGCTGGGGAGAGCGGCGCGCGCTGATCTTCGAATATGTCGGCCTGATCGGGGTGTTCGTCTGCTATGGCGGCATCTACGCCTTCGGTTGGGGGGTGGCGCTCGCGGCGGCGCTCTATGTCATCGACCACCTGCTGTTCGCGCTGGCCTTCGCCCTCAAGACCTACTTCCAGAAGATCGCCGACCCGCAGGACATCGCTCCCACGGCGGCCGTGGCCTTCACCATCAACCACATCGCGGCCGTGTTCCTGCCCGCCGCCCTCGGCTACCTCTGGGTCAGGTCGCCGGGCGCCGTCTTCGCCCTCGCCGCCATCATGGCCGGCCTGTCGCTCGCCCTCGCCCTGCTGATCCCGCGCCACCCGGAAAAGGGGCGCGAGACGGTCCTTTCCCGCGCCTGCCGGGCCTGAGTCCGATCGGCCCCGCCAGGGGCGCTCCGAAGGATGAGGCCGCTCTCCCGTCCCGGGGGCCGGCCAGGCGATACCGCAAATGAAAAGGGCCGCCCGCGGGCGACCCCTTCGGCCATATGAGCGGAGCGATCAGTTCTTGGCGTAGAATTCCACCACCAGATTGGGCTCCATCTGCACCGGATAGGGCACATCGCTCAGACTGGGGGTGCGCAGGAAGGTCGCGGTCATCTTGGAGTGATCCACCTCGATATATTCCGGCACGTCGCGCTCGGGAAGCGCCACGGCTTCGAGCACCATGGCCAGCTGCTTGGAGCGGTCGCGCACCTCGATCACGTCGCCTTCGCTGACCCGGTAGGAGGGGATGTTGACCCGCTTGCCGTTGACCTTCACATGCCCGTGATTGACGAACTGGCGCGCGGCAAAGATCGTGGGCACGAACTTGGCGCGATAGACCACCGCATCGAGCCGGCGCTCCAAGAGGCCGATCAGGTTTTCGCCGGTATCGCCCCGGACCCGCTCGGCCTCGGCATAGATACGGCGGAACTGCTTCTCGGTAATGTCGCCGTAATAGCCCTTGAGCTTCTGCTTGGCCCTGAGCTGGATGCCGAAATCGCTGAGCTTGCCCTTGCGGCGCTGGCCGTGCTGGCCGGGGCCGTATTCGCGGCGGTTGACGGGGGATTTGGGGCGCCCCCAGATGTTCTCGCCCATGCGGCGGTCGATCTTGTACTTGGCAGACGTGCGTTTGGTCACGGCTGATCTCCTTCTGTGGCGCGCATCGGCCCGGCCCGGCCGGGGCCTCCGCGCTGTGAAGGGCGTTGTCCTCTGGATTTATCCGATCCCGCCCGGGAATCGGCACCCGACAGGCATCCCCTTGCGGGGGCCGCCAACACCAATGAAGCCGCGCTTATACCGCCGCCGACACGGGTGTCAACCACTGCATGCCCTCATACTTCCACAAATATCCCGGGGGAGCGCGAGGGGGCTGGCCCCCTCGCAAAAGACAGACGCAAAAGATACCGGCGCAAAGGCGCCATCCCCGGGCCCGATCCCGGAAGCGGGCGGCAGGTACGCTTCCCGCCCGGACCTCGCTTCAGGCGGGAAGCGGCTTCATGCCTCCTGCTCGGCCAGGAAGTGCTCGGCCTCGAGCGCGGCCATGCAGCCCATGCCGGCGCTGGTCACCGCCTGGCGAAACTTGTGGTCGGTCAGGTCGCCCGCGGCAAAGACGCCTGGCACCGAAGTCGCGGTGCTGTCGGGCTTGGTCACCACATAGCCGCCCATATGGGTCTCGAGGCTGTCCCTGACCAGCTCGCTCGCCGGCGCGTGGCCGATGGCGATGAAGACCCCCTTGGCCGGGATCTCGGTGATCTCGCCGGTCTTGACGTTCTTCGCCCGCACGCCGGTCACGCCCATGGGCTCTTCGGTGCCGACGATCTCCTCCACCACATGATCCCAGAGCGGCACGATCTTTTCGTTCTTCATCAGCCGGTTGACGAGGATCTTCTCGGCGCGAAGCTCGTCGCGGCGGTGGATCAGCGTCACCTTCGAGGCGAAATTGGTCAGAAACAGCGCCTCTTCCACCGCCGTGTTGCCGCCCCCGACCACGACGATCTCCTGGCCGCGATAGAAGAAGCCGTCGCAGGTGGCGCAGGCCGAGACGCCGAAGCCCTTGAACTTCTCCTCGCTGGGCAGGCCGAGCCACTTGGCGCGCGCGCCGGTGGCGAGGATCACCGCATCCGCCGTATAGGTGGTGCCGCTGTCGCCCTTCGCGGTGAAGGGGCGCTCGGAAATGTCCAGGTCGGTGATGATGTCATGGATGATCTCGGTGCCCATGGCGCGGGCATGGGCCTCCATCTTCTGCATCAGTTCCGGCCCCTGGATCTCGGTGAAGCCGGGGTAATTCTCCACCTCGGTGGTGGTGGTAAGCTGGCCGCCGGGCTCCATCCCCTGCACGAGGATGGGCGAAAGCATGGCGCGGCTGGCGTAGATGCCCGCGGTATAGCCCGCCGGGCCGGAGCCGATGATGAGGACCTTGGTGTGACGTGTCTCGGACATGGGATATCCCCTGAATATGTGAACTTGCCCCTGATATAGGCCCGCGCGCGGCGCGCGAAAAGCCCTGCGACAACGCTTCCTCTCGCCATGCGGGATGTCATGCGGGAGCGCCGGGAGCGCCGGGGAGCGGCGAAGGAGGAAAGATTGTTGCGGCGGGGCGAAACAATATTGCGCATCCGCGCCGGGCGGCGTAAGTTTCCGGCAATCACCCAGGGGAAGACATGTCTGCCAGCAAACTTGACGAAATCGACCGCGCCATTCTCGCCGAACTTCAGGCCGACGGGCGCATGACCAATGTCGAACTGGCCCGCCGGGTAGGCATATCCGCGCCGCCCTGTCTGCGCCGGGTGCGCACGCTGGAAGAGGCGGGGCTGATTCGCGGCTATCACGCCGATGTGGATGCCCGCGCGCTGGGCTTCGAGGTGCAGGTATTCGCCATGGTCGGGCTGACCAGCCAGGCCGAGGCGGATCTGAGTGCCTTCGAGGAGCGCTGCCGGGCCTGGCCCTTGGTGCGCGAGTGCCACATGCTCAATGGCGAGGTGGATTTCATCCTCAAATGCGTGGCCCCCGACCTCTCCACCTTCCAGAGCTTCCTGACCGAGGAACTGACCGCCGCCGAAAACGTCGCCTCGGTCAAGACCTCGCTGGTGATCCGCGCCGCCAAGGACGAGCCGGGCGTGCCCTTCGACGTGCTGGAGGCGCGGCTGGCGCAGGAGGCCTGAGCGCGGCAGGCGCGGGCCGCTCCGGTCAGGCCGCGCGCTTCAGGCTGGCGGGGCGGCGGCGCTCTTTGCGCTGCCAGGGCAGGCGCACGTCCTTCTTGCTCTCTTCGATGACCGATTTCATCCAGCGGCTCTTGCGTTTCATCTCGTGCCTCGCGGGTTTGGTTGCTTCGTCATGGACAATCTGGCCGGCAATTCGGGCACGCTTCGGGCCGGTTTGGGAAAATTTGCGGAAAAATCGCCGGAGCGGGCCGGGCAATGCGGCCCGTGCGGAAAAGCCTTGAAAATCAGGGCAAACGTGGCCAATCGCGGCGAAATCCCCGGGATTGTTTCCATGAAATCGGGCAAAACCGGGGCGAAAGTCGGCGCGCGCGGGGGCTACAGCCGGATCGCCGCGATCAGGCGGCCATAATCCCTTTCGCCCGCATGGACCGTGCGCCGCCACGAATAGAACCGCGCCGGATCCGCGTAGGTGCAATGCCCGGTCCACTCCGCTCCCCCCAGCCCCAGCGCCTCAAGGCGGGCGAGCGAGAAGCCGGGCAGGTCGAAATGCAGCCGGTCGGCCCGGCCCGGCGCGAAGAAGCGGCCGCTTTCGGGGGCCAGCGCGCGAAACGCCTCGCGGAATTCGGGGCCGACCTCATAGGCGCTCTGGCTGATGCAGGGGCCAATGACTGCGTGGATATCCGCGCGGGCCGCGCCCAGCCCCTCCATCGCGGCCACGGTGGCTTCGAGCACGCCCCCGAGCGCGCCCTTCCAGCCCGCATGGGCCGCGCCGATCACGCCCGCGCGCGGATCGTGAAACAGCACCGGCTGGCAATCGGCGGTGAGCACCCCCAGCGCCAGCCCCGGCGTGGCGGTGACCAGCGCATCGGCCTTCGGGCGCGCGCCTGCGGGGGCGCTGTCGGGGCCGGTTGCGTGGATCACCTCGGCCGAATGCACCTGATGGAGCGTCAGCAGCGCCTCGGGGGCGACGCCCATCTCGGCTGCGACAAGGGCGCGGTTTTCGGCCACCGCCGCCGCCTCGTCCCCGGAGCCGGGGCCGCAATTGAGCCCGGCATATAGGCCCGCCGACACGCCCCCCCTGCGGGTGAAAAAGCCGTGCCGGGCGCTTATGGCCGGGTGGGTGATGATCTCAAGCTCAGGCGGCATCCGTCGTTCCTGCTATTGGCGGTGCGCCGGGCGGGGTCAGGCCCAGCACCTTGAAAAGACTGCCCATTTCCTCCGGGTGGGTCAGGCGGCGATGGGCGGCGACGTGGTTTTCCAACGCCGCGCCGGTGAGGCGGGCGGCCAGCGCGCGGGCGCGCGCGGTAATGCCGAGACGCTCGAGAAAGGCGCCCTGCGTGGTGAGCGCGGCGCCGAGCCCTTCGGCAGCGGCGACCAGCGCGCCGAAATCCACATGCGCGCTCAGATCCGCTTCGCCGGGGCTCGCCAGCGGGCTCACCTTCCGGTGGCCGCGCACCGCCTGCAGGCTGTCGCCCAGGCTGCGCTCGGCGCCGTAGTCGATGATCAGCGCCGCCCCGCCATGGGCGCGGATGCGCGCGGCGATCGGCTCGACCAGTGCCTCGGCGGCACCGCAGGTCTCGACCATGTCGCCTTCCTGCGTGTCGTCGAGCCGGTGCGCAAGCGCCGCCACCGGCAAGGGCGCCGAGAGCCCGAAGGCAAGCCGCCCCCCCTCGAGCCCCACCAGGCGTTCGCGCCAACCCGCGCCCGCGCGCAGGAACTGGCGGATCGGCAGCGCGTCGAAGAATTCGTTGGCGACGAGAAAAAGCGGCGCTTCGGGCAGGTCCGCAAGATGGCCGACATGGCGCGGGCCGTAGGCGGCGAGCCGCTCGCTCTGGCGCGCCCGCAGGGGGGGCGAGACCTCGACCAGCCAGAGCCCCATGGCATCGTGAAAGCCCGGCACGCCCCTGGTCGCGCGCAGGATGTCGGCCATCAGCGTGCCGTTGCCCGGCCCCGCCTCGGCAAGCGTGAAGGGAGCCGGCGCGCCCTGATCGAGCCAGGCCTGCGCCAGCGCCAGGCCGACAAGCTCGCCGAACATCTGGCTGATCTCCGGCGCGGTGATGAAATCGCCCTCGCCGCCCAGGCCCGGATTGGCCGTGTAATAGCCGTGGCGCGGATGCAGCAGACATTCGGCCATGTATTCGTCCAGGCGCATCGGCCCGGCGGCGCGGATGCGCGCGGCGAGGATCTCCTCAAGCGCGCGCACGGCGATGCGCCCATATCAGCACGCCGATCCCGACCACGATCATCGGCAGCGACAGAAGCTGGCCCTGCGTCACGCCAAGCCCGCCAAGGCGCAGGGTATGGCCGAGCGGGTTGTCGGGGGTGATGAACTGCGCATCCGCCTGGCGGAAGAACTCGACCGCGAAGCGCGCCAGCCCGTAGCCTGCGAAAAACAGCCCGGTCAGCATCCCCGGCCGCCTGAGCCAGCCG
>JALWJU010000153.1 GCA_026997055.1 Paracoccaceae bacterium
GGTGAGGCCGGCGAGGCAGAGGACCGGCAGGCCCGCGCCTGTATCCTCGTAAGCGATCTTCGTGCCGTCGGAAGCGGTGAAACGGGGCATCAGAATTCCCTTGCCAGTTGGGGGATCGGGGTGAGATCGCTGAGCGTCGCGCGCGGGCTGTGGCCGAGCCGGTCCAGGGGCTCGCCCGCGCGGTTGACCCAGACCGCCTGAAAGCCGAAAGCCTGCGCCGCCAGCGCGTCCCAGCAATTGGACGAGACGAAGAGCACATGGCGCGCGGGGCAGCCAAAGCGCTCGGCGACCATCTCATAGACCGCCGGGGCGGGCTTGAAGATGCCCACCTGCTCGACGCTCAGCACGTCGTCGAGATGGGCGCCGATCCCGGCCGAATCCACGGCGGCGGCGAGCATGTCGGGGGTGCCGTTGGACAGGATCGCGGTGTTGAAGCCCGCCTTCTTGAGAGCGGCGAGCATGGGGGGGACTTCCGGGTAGGCGGCAAGTTCGCGGTAAAGCTGCATCAGGCGGGCGCGCAGGGCCGCGTCGCCCGCGAGCCCGTGGCGCTCCAGCGCCCAGTCGAGCCCGTCCTGGGTGAGCTGCCAGAAATCGCGATGCTCGCCCACAAGCGCGCGGTGCCAAGTATATTGCAGCTGCTTGGCGCGCCAGTCGGCGGCCAGCGCCTGCCAGCAGGCCGCCAGCGCCGCGCGCCCGGGCTCGCCCGCCGCCGTGCGCGCCGCGGCGTTGACATCGAACAGGGTGCCGTAGGCGTCGAAGATGCAGGTGGTAATGGTCATGCGCGCCCTCCCGGGGCCAGAATGCCCCCTTGCGGCCGGGAGTGCACGATTTTTCTGCGAAAAATCGGGGCCGCCCTACAGGTTTTCGAATTGCGGCATGCCGAGCACGTGGAAGCCGCCATCGACCTTGATGATCTCGCCGGAGGTGCAATTGCCGTAATCGCTGGCCAGATAGACGGCGGTGCCGCCCACCGCCTCGAGCGTCACGTTGCGGCGCAGGGGGGCGTTGGCCTCGGTATGGCGGAAGGTCTTGCGCGCCCCGGCAATGGCGGCGCCCGCGAGCGTCTTCATCGGCCCCGGCGATATGGCGTTCACGCGGATATTCTGCGGCCCGAGGTCGTTGGCGAGGTAGCGCACGCTCGATTCCAGCGCCGCCTTGGCCGGCCCCATCACGTTGTAAAACGGCGCCACGCGCTGGGAGCCGTTATAGGTGAGCGTGATGATCGAGCCGCCTTCGGGCATCAGGTCGGCGGCGCGATTGGCGGCGTCGATGAAGGAATAGACCGAGATGTTCATCGAGTTGAGGAAATTGGCGCGGCTGGTGTCGCGGAAGCGCCCGGCAAGCTCCTCCTTGTCGGAAAAGCCGATCGCGTGGACGAGGAAATCCATGCTCCCCCAGCGCTCCTTCAGCGCCGCGAAGCCCGCTTCCATCGCCGCTTCGTCGGTTACGTCGAGATCGATGCAGAAATCCGAGCCGAGGCTCTCGGCGAGCGGCTTCACCCGGTCGCCGAACATGCTGCCCTGGTAGGAAAAGGCCAGTTCCGCCCCCTCGCCGGCCAGCGCCTCGGCGATGCCCCAGGCGATCGAGCGCTTGTTGGCCACGCCCATGATCAGCCCGCGTTTGCCCTTCATCAGATCCGCCATGTCATCCGTCCTGTCTCTAATCCATGAACTTGCTCAGCAGCATCGAGCCATTGGTGCCGCCGAAGCCGAAGGAATTGGTCATCACCGTGTCGAGCCCGGCATTTTCGCGCGTTTCGGTGACGATTTCGCCGGGCGAAAGCGCCGGGTCGAGGGTCTCGACATTGATCGAGGGGGCGATGAAGTCGTGCTCCAGCATCAAGAGGCAATAGACCGCCTCCTGCGCGCCGGTCGCGCCCTGCGAATGGCCGGTCATGCTCTTGGTGGAGGAGATCGGCGGGGTGGATCCTGCTCCGAACACCCGGCGCACCGCCTCCACCTCGCCCACATCGCCGACCGGGGTCGAGGTGCCGTGGGCATTGATATAGCTCACCCGCCGCCCCTCGGGCAGGGTCGAGAGCGCGAGCCGCATGGCCCGCTCGCCGCCCTCGCCGGAGGGCGCCACCATGTCGGCCCCGTCGGAGGTGGCGCCAAAGCCCGTGACCTCGGCATAGATCCTGGCGCCGCGGGCGCGGGCGTGCTCAAGCTCCTCGAGCACCAGCATGCCGCCGCCGCCGGCGATCACGAAGCCGTCGCGGTCGGCGTCAAAGGCGCGGGAGGCCTTCTCGGGGGTGTCGTTATACTTGCTGCTCATCGCGCCCATGGCGTCGAACAGGCAGGAAAGGGTCCAGTCGAGCTCCTCGCCGCCGCCGGCAAACATCACGTCCTGCCTGCCCAGCATGATCTGCTCGCTGGCCGCGCCGATGCAGTGCAGGCTGGTGGAGCAGGCCGAGGTGATCGAGTAGTTGATGCCCTTGATCTGAAAGGCGGTGGAGAGGTTCGCGCTGATCGTCGAGCCCATGCATTTGGGCACGGCAAAGGGGCCGATGCGCTTGGGGTTGTTGTTCTTTTCCACCACCTGATGGGCGGCGAACA
This sequence comes from Paracoccaceae bacterium, assembly GCA_026997055.1. Classification (GTDB taxonomy): domain Bacteria; phylum Pseudomonadota; class Alphaproteobacteria; order Rhodobacterales; family Rhodobacteraceae; genus JAAEUB01. The sequence goes on from JALWJU010000153.1 coordinate 2,556, forward strand.
TGGCGCTGGTCGAAGGCCCGCCGGAGCCGGCAATCAGCCCGGTGCGCGGGTTTACCACATCGCTTTGCTCAAGCCCCGCATCGGCAATCGCCTGCTCGAGCGCGATATGGGCATAGGCCGCCCCCGGCCCCATGAAGCGCAGGCGGCGCTTGTCCACATGCTCGCTGATGTCGATATCCGGCGCGCCGGCGACCTGGCTGCGGAAATTGCGCTCGGCCATGTCCTCATTGGCGGTGATGCCCGAGCGCCCCGCCCTGAGCGAGGCCAGCACCGCCTCCTTGTCATTGCCGATCGCCGAGACGATCCCCAGCCCCGTCACCACTACCCGCCGCATGCGCGCGCTCCCTTCCTGCTCCTAGCTCTCGGAGAGAGCCACCTTCATGTCCCTGACTTCATAGATGACTTCGCCATCGGCCTCGACGATCCCGTCGGCCACGCCCATGGTCAGGCGGCGGTTCTGCACCGCCCTGGTGAAATCGACCCGGTAGGTCAGCATCCGCCGGTCCGGGCGGACCATGCCCTTGAGCTTGACCTCGCCCACGCCCAGCGCATAGCCGCGCCCCTTCCAACCGCGCCAGCCGAGGTTGAATCCGGTCAGCTGCCACAGCCCGTCGAGGCCCAGACAGCCGGGCATGATCGGGTTGCCGGGGAAGTGGCACTCGAAGAACCACAGGTCGGGCCGGATGTCGAACTCGGCCAGCACATGGCCCTTGCCATGGGTCCCGCCATCGGCGGAAATGTCGGTAATCCGGTCCATCATCAGCATCGGCGGCGCGGGAAGCTGCGCATTGCCGGGGCCGAAAAGCTCGCCGCGGGCGCATTTCAACAGGTCCTCGCGCCCGAAGCTGGTGGGGTATTCCGCCATCTGCTGCCTTTCCGTCATTCTGGCTGTTCGCATCCGTCTAGCATTGGCCCGGACGGGGGCGCAAGGCCATGTCGCGGCATGGATCGCTTGAAGTTTTCCCCGATCCGGCCCTATATTGGCCGGGAAACACGCGAAAGAATGCTCATGGATCACCCGACCCTTCCCAGCGCCGCGGACTGGCTCGCCGAGGCCGGGCTGCGCCCCACCCGCCAGCGCCTGGCGCTCGCCCATCTGCTGATCGGCGACGGCCGGCACCGGCATGTCACCGCCGAGAGCCTGTTCGAGGCCGCGCGCCAGGCCGGCGACCCGGTCTCGCTGGCCACGGTCTACAATACGCTGAAGGTGTTTTCCGAGGCCGGGCTTTTGCGCGAGATCACCGTGAACGGGGCGCGCAGCTACTTCGACACCGATACCTCCAACCACCCGCATTTCTTCTGGGAAGAGACCGGCGACCTGTCGGACGCGCCGGGCGAGGAGCTGGAAATCGCCCGCCTGCCGCAGGCCCCGGCGGGGGCGGAAATCTCCAAGGTGGACGTGGTGATCCGGGTGCGCCAGAAGGCGCCGGCCTGAGGCGACCGGCGCATGCCGTCGGGCGGCGGGGCGCCAGGCGTTTTCGAAAACGCCTGGCAAGACCTTTCGAAAAGTCCTGCCCCGCTCAGCCGATCGAGACCAGTTCGAAGTCGAACACCAGCTCCTTGCCGGCCAGCATGTGGTTGGCGTCAAGCGTCACGCTGTCCTCGCCCACGGCGGTAATGGTGACCGGGGCGGCGCGCCCGTCGGGGCTGCGCATCTCCAGCATGGTGCCCACTTCCAGCGGCAGGTCGTCAGGCAACTGGCTCTTGGGCACTTCCAGCACGCCTTCGGGGTGATGCGCGCCATAGGCGTCTTCGGGGGCGATGGTGACCTTTTTCCTCTCGCCGACCTTCATGCCCGGAAGGGCGGCGTCGAGGCCGGGGATGATCTGGCCGGAGCCGACGGTGAATTCCAGCGGCTCGCGGCCTTCGGAAGAGTCGAACACCGTGCCGTCGGTCAGGCTGCCGGTGTAGTGGATGGCAACCTTGTCGCCGGATTTTACTTCACTCATCTGCTTTCCTTTGCGTGCAGGTTTCGTATCGCCCTGTCTAGCAGATGCGGGCGGCGATTAAAACCACTGCCCCGGCTCCATCAGGCCGAGGTCGAGAAGCTGCTGCGAGCTCCACCTGAACTCGGTCGAGTTGTGCCACTTGAAGCTGTGGATGTCGAAGGTGGAGCCGGCGTTTGTCTTCAATGCCTTGGCGGTGCGGAAGCTGGCAATGGCAGCGGTGATGTTGTTATGCCAGGGGCAGGCATAGGTATTGTATTCCTCGTCGTTGAAGGTGTGATCGGCGCGCAGGCGCAGGCCCTTTCTGGCGCGAAACAGCGAGATCCGGTCGATCTTGCGCCGCGAGGGCGGGATATGCTCCTCGAAGCGCCAGCGCAGCCCGCCGAAGAAGTCCAGCTGGCGCTCCTTGGGCTGGCCGTCCGGGCCGTCGCGCCCGAGCGCGTAATAGCCGGAGCGGTCGAGAAAGGCGTTTTCCAGCGACACGGCGTTGGGGTGGCGGTCGAGATCGCCGGCATAGAGGTCGATCACATAGGTCAGCACCGCGTCGCGCCGCTCCTCGGTATGGAAGGCAAGCATCTCGCCGATAGTACGGCTCTCGCAGAACGGGTAGAAGAGATACTCGGCATTGTAGCAGTAATACATCCACAGGCCCGGCGCCGCCTCGATCAGCGTGTTGACCGCCTGTTGGGTGGCGCCCTCGGCGGCGGTGTCGAAATCGACCCGGTGGATGTCGGCCTCGACCTTCTGCGGTATTTCCATTTCCGCCGGCGCAAACAGGATCAGCGCCCTGAAGCCGGCCTTCTGGTGGTGGGCGATGGTGCTCTCCACCTCGACCGCGTCTTCGGCCAGTATCATGGCCACCGGCCCCCTGGCCAGCGCCGCCTCGCCTTCGCGAAGGAATCTGTCCAGTGACGAATAGCGCATGGCTGCCCTTACCCTGCCAGTGGTTGACTTACCATGAAAGTTCCACGAAAGCCCGTCGGGCGCAACCGTTGCGGGGCGGCGCTTTTCGCGCTAGGAGGCGGCTCTGAACCGCAGCGCCAGGGAGCCGGACATGGCCGAGAGCAGGAAAGTTTTCATCCGCAGCTATGGCTGCCAGATGAATGTCTATGACAGCGAGCGCATACAGGAGCTGCTGGCGGGCGAGGGCTACGAGCCCACCGACAGCCCGGACGGGGCCGACATGATCCTGCTCAATACCTGCCATATCCGCGAAAAGGCGGCCGAGAAGGTCTATAGCGAGCTGGGGCGCTTCAAGGGGCTCAAGGCGGCGAATCCGGCGCTGAAGATCGGCGTGGCCGGCTGCGTCGCCCAGGCCGAGGGCGAAGAGATCATGCGCCGCCAGCCGCTGGTCGATCTGGTGGTGGGGCCGCAGGCCTATCACCGCCTGCCGGCGATGCTCGAGCGCCTCGCCGTGGGCGAAAAGGCGCTCGATACCGATTTCCCGGAGGAGGACAAGTTCGACCACCTGCCCGCGCGCCCGCAGCCAAAACGCGGCCCCACCGCCTTTCTCACCGTGCAGGAGGGCTGCGACAAGTTCTGCGCCTTCTGCGTGGTGCCCTATACGCGCGGCGCCGAGGTGAGCCGGCCGGCCCGGCGCATCCTCGCCGAGGCGCGGGCGCTGGTCGAGCGCGGGGCGGTCGAGATCACCCTGCTGGGCCAGAACGTGAACGCCTACAATGACGAGGGCACCAGCCTTGCCGGCCTCATCGGCCAGCTTGCCCGGATCGACGGGCTCGCGCGCATCCGCTTCACCACCAGCCACCCGCGCGACATGGGCGACGAGCTGATCGCCGCGCTGGGCGAGGAGGCGAAGCTCATGCCCTATCTGCACCTGCCGGTGCAATCGGGCAGCGACCGGATCCTGAAGCGGATGAATCGCGGCCACACGGCGGAAGAATACCTGAAGCTGGTCGAGCGCATCCGCGCCGCGCGGCCCGATATCCTGCTTTCGGGCGATTTCATCGTCGGCTTTCCCGAGGAAACGGATGCCGATTTCGCCGACACCATGGCGCTGATCGAGGCGGTCGATTACGGTCAGGCCTACAGCTTCAAGTATTCGCCCCGCCCCGGCACGCCCGCGGCCGAGCGCGCCCAGGTGGACCCGGAAGTGGCCAGCGCCCGCCTCGCCGAGCTTCAGGCCCTGCTCACCCGCCAGCAGCGCGCGGCCCAGGAGGCGATGGTGGGGCGCGTGGTCAGCGTCCTGTTCGAAAAGCCCGGCCGGCTCGAAGGCCAGATGGTGGGCAAGTCCGAATACCTGCACGCGGTCCATGCAAGCGATCCGGACCTCGCTCCCGGGGCGCTGAAGCGCGTGAGAATCACGCAAAGCGGCCCTAATTCTCTGAGCGGCGTCATCGCCGGGTAGGCATCGGCCGGGGGTGCGTTTCCATTCCTCCCTGCCGGAACAAAGCCCGCAAACTGCACGGATTGTTTCCGATTGTCGCCCAATGGAGCGAGAATCCCGCTTT
>JALWJU010000154.1 GCA_026997055.1 Paracoccaceae bacterium
GTAGCCGAGCCGACCTGGCTTGACCACCTTGCCACTCCGTTTGCCGATTCCGAGGTTGTCGCTGCCGGGGGTTATGTGCGTGGACGCAACGGGATTTCTTATCAGTACCGTGCCGCGCTGGTCGGCTGGACCGGCGAGGAAGTGGCGCTGGAAGTGGTGGGTGAGGCTCCCCGGATCGTCGCGCCGCCGCCCGGTCATGCGGTCAAGACCATGGGCACCAACTGCGCCTTTCGCCGTCACAATGTGTCTCTAATGGGCGGGTTAGACCCTGCTTTCCGGTTTTTCCACGACGAAACGGATCTCAACATGCGCCTCGCCGGGGCCGGCGGCAGGACCGCCGTGGTACCGCTGGCGCAGGTGCATCACGGCTATGCCGCTTCGGATCGGCGCGCCTCGGACCGGGCGCCGCGCTCGCTCAGGGAGATCGGCGCTTCCAGCATGGTGTTCTTGCGCAAGCACGCGCCGGAGCAGGACTGGCCCGGCGCGCTGGAGCGTCTGCGCGCGGAGCAGCGCCGGCGCCTGCTGGTCCACATGGTGCGCGGCGGGCTGGAGCCGCGCGATGTCGGCAGGCTTCTGGAAGGGCTGGAAGAGGGGATCGCCGAGGGCCGCCGGCGTGTCCTTGTCCCCCTGCCGCCTCTTGTCGGGAGTGGCGCGCCCTTTCTTCCCTTTGCCCGGGCCAGCCGCTCCTGCCGGTCTGTCTGCCTTGCCGGTCGAAGCTGGAGCCGCCGGCGCCTGCGCGCCCGGGCGCTGGACGCGGTGCGGGCGGGCGATGTCGCTTCGGTCTTTCGCTTCAGCCCGACCGCGCTTTACCACGATGTGCGCTTCGTGCGCGACGGCTACTGGCTGCAAAGGGGCGGGCTGTTTGGCCGCGCTGAGCGGAGCGAGCCCGTATTCCGGTTCGTATCCTTCCGCAACAGGGTGGCGCAGGAATGGGCGCGTGTTGCGAAGTTGCGCCAAAAGGCGGATTTTTCCCCTCGGCAGATGACGGCGGGAAGCATAAGGTCTAGCATTAAGGAAAATGAAAGAGTAACGCCGGAAAGTGGCGGGTGAAACGTAACGACATTACCTGTTTCGGGGCAGGTCAACAGGATGAACAAGAGGTAATATCATGCCCAGGAAAGTAACCAAAGCGATATTTCCGGTAGCTGGGCTCGGCACGCGGTTCCTGCCGGCGACCAAGTCGATTCCCAAGGAGATCATGACCCTGGTGGACCGCCCGTTGATTCAGTACGCGATCGACGAGGCGCGAGCGGCGGGGATCAAGGAATTCATCTTTGTCACTTCGCGCGGCAAGGGGGCGCTGGAGGATTACTTCGACAATGCGCCGGTGCTCGAGCAGGAATTGCGCAAGAAAGGCAAGACCGAGCTTCTCGAGACATTGAAGAACACCAATATGGACAGCGGCGCCATCGCCTATATCCGCCAGCACAAGGCCCTGGGTCTGGGCCATGCGGTGTGGTGTGCCCGCCGGCTGATCGCCAACGAGCCCTTCGCCGTGATCCTGCCCGATGACGTGATCGCCGCCGAGAAGCCCTGCCTGCAGCAGATGGTCGAGGCCTATGAGGAAACCGGCGGCTCGATGGTCGCGGCGATGGAGGTGGCACCGGACAAGGCGCATCTCTACGGGGTGCTCGACCTGGATCAGGACATGGGCAAGATCGTGCATGTCAAGGGCATGGTGGAAAAGCCCGAGCCGGGCAAGGCGCCCTCCAGCCTTGCGGTGATCGGGCGCTATATCCTCAGCCCCAAGGTCCTGCAGAACCTGAACCGGATCAAGAGTGGCGCCGGGGGCGAGATTCAGCTGACCGACGCCATTGCCCGGGAGATCGAAGAGGGGCGCGATGTCTATGGTTACCGCTTCGATGGTCAGCGCTTCGATTGCGGGTCCAAGGCAGGCTTCCTGCAGGCCACGGTTTCCTTTGCGCTGGCGCGGCCGGACCTGCGCGACGAGCTCGCCCAATACCTGCACACGGTTACCGAGCATTCCAAGGCTGCGGAATAGGCGCCGTCCGGTGACAGGCTGATGGGTGCGAGGGCGCGCCTTCTGGATCTGACGCGGCTGGTGTCGCGGGTGGGAGGCGGGGCGATGACCGGCATCGACCGGGTGGAGGCCGCCTATCTGTCGCATCTGAGCGCCGCGCCGGAGCCGCTATTCGCACTGGTGCGCACGGCGCTGGGCTTCGTCCTGCTGGATCGGGGGGGGGTCGAGGCCCTGCATTCGCGCCTTTCGGGGCGCGCCTCCTGGGGGCCGCCCGATCTGCTGTCGCGCCTGACCCACCGTCGCGCCCCGATGCGCCGGCGTGCCGAAAGCGACCTGCGCCGCCTGGCTCTGGCGCGCTCGGGCCGCAAGGGGCTGGCCCGGATGCTTGCGCGTCACCTGCCGGAGGGCACGGTCTGGCTCAATGTCGGCCATAGCAACCTGTCCGATGACGTCTTTGCCGCGGTCCGTGCCGCCGGCGGGCAGGCGCATGTGATGGTGCATGACATGATCCCGCTCGAGCATCCCGAATACCAGCGCCCCGGCACCGTGGCGCTTTTCGAGCGCCGGATGCGGGCGGTTTCGCGCCGGGCCGACCTGGTGATCTACAATTCCGCCGCCAGCCGGCGGGCTGCGGAGCGGTACTTTTCCGAATGGGGGCGGATACCGCCGGGGCTGGTGGCACATCTGGGCATCGAGGTGCGGGAGCCCGCGCCCGATGCCCTGCCCGCCGGACTCGACCTCGCCACGCCATATTTCGTCGCCCTGGGCACGATCGAGCCGCGCAAGAACCACGCCCTGCTGCTGGATATCTGGGAGGATCTGACCGCGCATGGCCCGGCGCCCAATCTCTATATCGTCGGCAATCGCGGCTGGAACAACCAGGCCGTCTTCGCCCGGCTCGACGCCCGTCCCCGGGGCGTGATCGAGCTCGATCGCCTGTCCGACGGCGCCGTGGCCGCCCTGCTCCAGGGCGCTCGGGCGCTGCTTTTTCCGAGCCATGCCGAAGGCTTCGGCCTGCCTCCCTGCGAGGCGCACGCCCTGGGTACGCCGGTGGTCGCCTCCGATCTGCCGGTGATCCGCGAAATCCTTGGCAACATTCCCATTTACGCGAGTCCCGCGGATATGTATTCTTGGCGCAAAACGATACAGGCCCTGGCAGAAGAAACGGAAACGAGGCAATCCACGTCCACGGGGGGAGGACAGGGCGCCGGTCCGGCGCTCCCCACCTGGGAAGAGCACTTCAACCAGGTCTTAAGGGTATCGTGATAGGCTGACGGGCGCGGGCGGCTGCCGAGAGGGAAGAGATGGGTGCAATAAGCTCATACCGGTTGCGGTTGCAGCGCAAGCGCTGGCGCATCCGGGCCTTTCGCAAACGGCGCGAGTTGACAGCTGTCAACAACCGCACCGGCAGGATCGCTCCCGGGGATATCCTGGTCTTTTCCACCCTGCGCAACGAGCGCGTGCGCCTGCCGTATTTCCTGCGCTATTACCGCAACATGGGGGTCAACCACTTCCTGATCGTGGATAACGGCTCGGACGACGGATCGGCCGAATACCTGCAGGAGCAGAAGGATGTTTCGCTCTGGACCACCACCCACAGCTACAAGCGCGCGCGCTTCGGGGTGGACTGGCTGAACTGGCTGCAGCGAAAATATGCTCACGGTCACTGGTGCCTGGTGGTCGATCCGGACGAGTTCCTGGTCTATCCGTTCTGTGATACCCGCCCCCTGCGCGCGCTTACCGACTGGCTCGATGCCTCTTCGATCCGCTCCTTTGGCGCCATGCTGCTGGACATGTATCCCAAGGGGCCGCTGGGCGCACAGCCTTACCGCGAGGGGCAGGATCCGTTCGAGATCGCCGGCTGGTTCGACAGCGGCAATTACATGATCCGGAAGAACGGGAAGTTCGGCAATCTGTGGATCCAGGGCGGCCCGCGCACCCGCGCCTTCTTCTCGGATAATCCCGAGCGCAGTCCGGCGCTGAACAAGATCCCCCTGGTCAGGTGGGATCGGCGCTACACCTATGTCAGCTCGACCCACATGCTTCTGCCCCGCGGGCTCAATCTGGTATATGACGAATGGGGCGGGGAGAAGGCCTCGGGCTGCCTCCTGCACGCGAAGTTTCTCGATACTTTCGCCGCCAAGGCCGAAGAGGAACTCACGCGCCGCCAGCATTATGCCAACAGCCACGAATACCGGGCCTATGAAGCGCGCCTCAGGGAAAATCCCGATCTCTGGTGCCGGTGGAGCGAGAAATACATCAACTGGCGCCAGCTGGAGATCCTCGGCCTGATGTCGAAAGGGAACTGGGCATGAGTGTCGGCTTCGTCATGCTGGTCCACGAGGCACTGAACCGGGCCGAGCAGGTCGCGCGCCACTGGTCGCAGAAGGGCTGCCCGGTGGTGATTCATGTGGACAGGCGGGTGCCGCGTGCCGAATATGACGCCTTTGTCCAGAACCTCTCCGACTTCGACAATATCCTGTTTTCCACCCGACACCGCTGCGAATGGGGCACATGGTCGCTGGTCGAGGCGACGATCACCGCGACCCGTCTGATGCTCCGGCGTTTTGCCGAGGTGCGTCATGTCTACCTGGCTTCGGGCTCCTGCCTGCCGCTGAGACCGGTGGAGGAACTGATCGCCTATCTCGAAGAACGACCGCTGACAAACTTCATCGAAAGCGTCACCACCGAAGATGTGCCCTGGACCGTCGGCGGGCTCGATTCGGAGCGCTTTACCCTGCGCTTTCCCTTTTCCTGGAAGCGCCACCGGCGGCTGTTTGACGGCTATGTAAAGCTGCAGCGCAAGGTCGGCTTCAGGCGGCGTATCCCGCCCGGCCTGGTGCCGCATATGGGCAGCCAATGGTGGTGCCTGACCCGCCAGACCCTGACCACGATCTTCGACGACCCGGATTACGAGGAATATGTCCGCTACTTCCGCAAGGTGTGGATTCCGGACGAGAGCTATTTCCAGACCATGGTGCGGCTCTATTCGGCCAATATCGAAAGCCGCTCGCTGACGCTTTCCAAGTTCGATTTTCAGGGCAAGCCGCATATCTTCTACGACGATCACCTGCAGCTGTTGCGCCGCTCCGATTGCTTCGTCGCGCGCAAGATCTGGCCTCATGCGGACAGGCTCTATCAGAGCTTCCTGTCGGAATCCGCCGGTACCGTGACCCGGGCCGAGCCCAATCCGGGCAAGATCGACCGGCTTTTCTCCAAGGCGGTCGAGCGGCGCACCAGGGGGCGGCCAGGTCTCTACATGCAGAGCCGTTTTCCCAATCAGGACTGGGAAAACGGCAAGACCAGCGCGCAATATTCGGTATTTCAGGGCTTTGCCGAACTGTTCGAGGATTTCGAAGCCTGGCTGGGCCGGGTCGTGGGCGCGCGGGTGCATGGCCACCTCTTCGCTCCGGAGCGGGTGGAATTCGCCGCCGGTGCCGAGGTCTTTTCCGGCGCCCTGACCGACAGCGCCGCCATTCGCGATTACAATCCCCGCGCCTTCTTCACCAACCTGATCTGGAACACCCGCGGCGAGCGCCAGTGCTTCCAGTACGGCCCCCGCGACAATCAGGAGGTCGGTTGGTTCATGGCTACCGATCCCAATGCCCAGATCTCCGTCATTTCCGGCGCCTGGGCGGTGCCGCTGTTTCACTCGAACAGGGACTTTTCCGAGATACGCAAGGAGGCGGCGCGGCTGCAGAAGATCGAGAGCGAATTTCTCGATACCCTGCGTTCGCCCTGGGCCAAGGCCAGGGTGCGGATATGGACCATGGCCGATTTCGTCGAGGCGCCGATGGAGCCCCTGCAGACGATCATCGACGAGATCGGTGCCCGCTCCGCCCACCGGCTGACCGCTGCGCCGCGCATGGTGCCGCTGGATGGTTTCGGGCAATTTCTGCAGAATCTGAAGAATCAGGGAATGCACCCCCATCTCATGGGCGATTTCCCTACCGGCATCGCCACCGTGCAGAATCGCCCGTCGGCCGGAAAACCCTATCTTGTAAAGTGAGCCCCGGATGGACCGTCCCTTTGACAGCTTCGTGATCCTTGCCGAGATGCGCACCGGGAGCAATTTCCTCGAAAGCAATCTCGATGCCTTTCCGGGGCTCAAATGCCATGGCGAGGCGTTCAATCCGCATTTCATCGCCGATCCCGGGCGCAGGGAGCTTTTCGGCATCACTCAGGCGGCGCGAGACGCGGACCCGTTGCGCCTGATCGAGGTAATGAAGGAGCGCAGTACCGGCATCCCCGGCTTTCGCTACTTTCACGACCACGATCCGCGGGTGTTCGATGCGGTGATGGCCGACCGGCGCTGCGCCAAGATCGTGCTCACCCGCAACGTGGTCGAAAGCTATGTCTCCCACCGCATCGCCCAGGCGACCGACCAGTGGCGGCTGGGCGACATGAAGAATGCCCGCACCGCAAAGGTGCGCTTCGAGCCGGAGGGGTTCGAGCGGATGCTGCTGGCGCGCAAGGCCTTTCAGGAGAAGATCCTGCGCGCGCTTCAGGTCTCGGGGCAGACGGCCTTTTACATCGACTACGAGGACATCCAGAATCTCGACGTGATCAACGGGCTCGCGCGCTTTCTCGGCGAAAAGACGCGGCTTGAGGCCTTTACCGGCAAGACCAAGAAGCAGAATCCCCAGGCGCTGGCCGACAAGGTGACCAATTACGACGAGATGCAGAAGGCGCTGGCCCGGATCGACCATTACGACCTCGGCCGGCTGCCCAATTTCGAGCCCCGCCGCGGCCCGCTGGTGCCTTCCTATGTGGCCGGCGACAAGGTGCCGCTGCTGTTCATGCCGGTGCGCGGCGCGGGCAATCAGCGCCTGCGCCGGTGGCTTGCCGACATGGAGGGGTGCGCGCCGGAGGCCCTGCATGGCGGGTTCTCGCAAAAGACCCTGCGCCAGTGGAAGCGCGGCCACCCGGGCCACCGCTCCTTTACCCTGCTCAGCCACCC
>JALWJU010000155.1 GCA_026997055.1 Paracoccaceae bacterium
CGACCTGCCGCTGCGCATGGCCGAATTCGGCTCGTGCAACCGTTACGAGCCCTCCGGCGCGCTGCACGGGATCATGCGGGTGCGCGGTTTCGTGCAGGATGACGCGCATATCTTCTGCACCGAGGACCAGATCGAGAGCGAAACCGCGCGCTTCATCGACTTCCTGTCGCAGATCTACCGCGACCTGGGCTTTGACGAATTCAAGGTGCTGTTCTCCGACCGGCCCGAGACGCGCGCCGGCGCCGACGAGGTCTGGGACAAGTCCGAAAGCGCGCTTCTGGCCGCCACCCGCGCGGCCGGGATCGAGCCGGGGCTGAACCCGGGCGAGGGCGCCTTTTACGGACCCAAGCTCGAATTCGTGCTGACCGACGCGATCGGGCGCGACTGGCAATGCGGCACGCTGCAGGTGGATTTCGTCCTGCCCGAGCGGCTGGATGCCACCTATATCGGCGAGGATGGCGCAAAGCACCGCCCGGTGATGCTGCACCGCGCCACGCTCGGCAGCTTCGAGCGCTTCATCGGCATCCTGATCGAGAGCTTCGCCGGCAAGCTGCCCTTCTGGCTCGCGCCGCGCCAGGTGGTGGTGGCCTCGATCGTGACCGACGCCAATGGCTGGGCCGAGGAAGTCGCCCGGCGACTGACCGAGGCCGGCATCCGCGCCGAGGCCGACCTGCGCAACGAGAAGATCAATTACAAGGTGCGCGAGCACTCGCTGGCCAAGGTGCCGGTGATCCTCGCCGTGGGCGCGCGCGAGGTCGAAGAAGGCACCGTGACGCTGCGCCGGCTGGGCGAAAAGCAGACCCGCACCCTGCCGCTCGCCGAGGTGGTGGAAAGCCTCGCCGCCGAGGCCACCCCGCCCGACCTTGCCCGCGCCGGTGCCGGTGCTGCCTGATCCCTGCCGCCCGGCCAGTCAGACAGAAGCCCCGCCCGGTCTGTCGCCGGACGGGGCTGATTGCGATTCGTCAGGCATGTGCCCGTATTGCCGCGCAATGTCGCCGGCTCACCACTCGATGGTGATCTTTTCCAGGCCGTCGGCGTAGATCACACCGATGCCTCCCGTCCCCTTGGGCATGCGCACCCTGCATTCCTTCTTGTCAGAGGTCGGTTCAGTCCCTTCGGGGCATTTGTTACCATCGAGATCGCAATAACAGAAACCGCCACCAGAAGATCTGTTGCAATTGCTGGGGCAATTCTTGGTGGCATCCGAAGCATAAGTCATGCCTATGTCAGGCTTGATCCCCATGTCCTGCAGGCGTTTGAAGATATCCGATCGCAAGGGCTTGGAAAGCTGACTGAGCGGGATGGGTTTCATCCGCTCCCCGGCGGCGGCAGGCATCGAGGCGGCTGCCAGTACCAGTGAAATCACCATGAGAATTCGTGCAATCATCCTGCGTTCCTCCAAAATGTCAAATGACGATAATCCCGGGCGTTCCGGGCTTGCCAGAGCACGTCCGAGGCACGTCCGGGGCGTTTCAGCGCCCAGACCGTACCAACCCATCCGTCCGGTAAACAGTCAGGAAATCCCTACCTGCGCCCTGTGGATCGGCAGGCATTTTCCATTTTTCAGCATCATATACCGGCCCTCACCTTCCATCACAGGAGCGTCATACACGCTCCTGTTAGTGGAATGTTACCCGCGCCCTCGCTAGCACTCCCCCATCGCTTGCGCGATGGACCATTCCGGACGTGAAAGGAAATCACATGTCGTACCACACCAAGACCCTCGCCGTCGCCGGCGCCGTTGCCGCCGCCGTTTCCCTCGGGACCACCGCCGCCACTGCCGGCAGCCATATGGAGAAGTGCTATGGCGTCGCACTGGCCGGGGAGAACGACTGCAAGGCCGGGCCCGGTACCACCTGCGCCGGTTCCTCCACCGTCGATTACCAGGGCAATGCCTTCAAGGCCGTACCTGCCGGTACCTGCGAGACCATGGAACTGCCGCCCATGTCCGACGGCACGCCCCGTATGGGCAGCCTCGAGCCTCTGGAGCGCGATCTGCCCGGCTGATCCCCCCGGCTGATCCCCCCGGCTGACACCTCCCGGCCGCATCTGCCGGCCGGGAGAATACGAGGAATCCCGATGCCCGACGCCGCGCACAGGTCCGACTTCACCCTGCCAATCGCCGCGGGGGTCGGCTACAAGCCCCGGCACTTTGCCGCGATCATGGCGGATCCCGGCAGAGTCGGCTTTCTGGAGATCCATGCCGAGAATTACATGGGCGAAGGCGGGCGCATGGTCGCCCAGCTCGGCCACCTCGCCGAGCGCCTGCCGATTTCGCTGCACGGGGTCGGGCTTTCGATCGGCGGCGAGGGGCGGCTTGACCAGGACCACCTCGCCCGCCTCGCCCGGCTCAATGCCTGGCTCAGGCCCGCCGCCTTTTCCGAACACCTCGCCTGGTCCACCCATGAAGGCGCCTATCTGAACGACCTCCTGCCGCTGCCCTATACCAATGCCACCTTGCAGCGCGTCGCCGACCATATCGACGAGGTGCAGGAGGCGCTCGGCCGGCGCATGATGCTGGAAAACCCCTCTACCTATCTCGCCTTTGCCGAAAGCACATGGGCCGAGCCCGATTTCCTGCGCGAAATCGCCCGGCGCACCGGCTGCGCCCTGCTGCTGGACGTGAACAATGTCTTCGTCTCCGCCACCAATCTCGACTTCGCCCCGCAGGGCTATATCGACGCCTTTCCCCTCGATCTGGTGCGCGAAATCCACCTGGGAGGGCACGCCGAAGACGTGGACGAGCACGGCCGCCCGCTGCTGATCGACGACCACGGCCACAAGGTCACCGGCGCGGTCTGGGCGCTCTACGACTACACCATCGCCCGCGCCGGCCCGCGCCCGACCCTGATCGAATGGGATGCCGACGTGCCCGAATGGCCGGTGCTGGAGAGCGAGGCCGCGCGCGCCGCGCGAAGCCTGCGGGAGGCGGGCGCATGAGCGTGGACCAGACCGCCTTTCGCGCCGCGCTGCTGGACCCGGAAGCCCCGGTGCCCGCAGGCCTCGTGGACGCAGCCGGCGCTCCGGCGGGCAAGCGCTTCGACGTTTACCGCAACAATGTCGCCGTCAGCCTGACCGAGGCGCTGGAAGTCGCCTTTCCGGTGGTGCGCAAGCTGGTGGGAGACGACTTCTTCAAGGCCATGGCCGGGGTTTTCCTGCGCCGGCACCCGCCCACAAGCCCGATCCTCGCCCTCTACGGCGCCGATTTCCCGCGCTTCCTGCGCGGCTTCAAGCCCGCCGCCAGCCTCGGCTACCTGCCTGACGTGGCCCGGCTGGAGCAGGCGCTCCGCGAGAGCTTCCACGCCGCCGATGCCGCGCCCGCCGATGCCGCCCGGCTGCAAGCGCTGGCACCGGATGCGCTGATGCGGGCGCGCCTAACCCTCGCGCCCAGCCTGCGGGTGATCCGCTCGCCCTGGCCGATCCATGGCATCTGGACCTTCAACACCACCGAAGGTGCCCTCCAGCCGCCGGGCGAGGCCCAGGACGTGCTCATCACCCGCACCGATTACGACCCGCACCCGCATCTTCTGCCCCCCGGCGGGGCCGATTTCGTCGAGGCGCTTCTGAAGGGCGACAGCTTCGGCGCCGCTCTCGGCAGGGCCGGGGCGGTGGCGCGCGATTTCGACCTGACCGCGACGCTGGGCCTCTTGATCGGCGGCGAAGCGATCACCGATATTCACACAGACGAGGCCCCCGATGACCCGCTTTCTGCGACTGCATGACGCCGTATTCTCCCGCCTTGAGGCGCGCGCCGCCTGCGCCCTGCCGACGCTTGCGCGCCTTGCCTTCGCCGCCGTGCTGCTGGTCTATTTCCTCAACTCGGCCCTGACCAAGATCGGCGACGGCTGGCTCGGCCTCTTCAGACCGGCCGCCGGCGCCTATTTCCAGATCTTCCCCCGGGCGATCGAGGCCGCCGGCTACGATATCGGCGCGCTGGGCGTCTGGCATTACCTGGTGGTGCTTGCCGGGACCTGGGCCGAATTTCTCCTGCCCGTCGCCATCGTGCTCGGGCTTTTCACTCGCCTTGCCGCGCTGGGCATGATCGGCTTCATCGCGGTGCAGAGCCTGACCGACCTTTACGGTCACATGCTGATCGACGAGCCCGGGGCGGTCGGGCGCTGGTTCGACGCCGCCCCGGACAGCGTGATCCTGGACCAGCGCCTGCTGTGGATCTTCCCGCTGCTGGTGCTGGTTTTCAAGGGTGCCGGGCCGCTGTCGCTCGACCGCTTCCTGCGGCGGCGCAGGCCCTGAAAGGGCGCGGGCAGCGGCCCGCCTGCGCGCCAAACCGTGGCGCATATCCCGCTCCTCTTGATTTTTCGCCCGTTTCGCCGCAGGCTGACAGGGTGAACAAGGCCAGACTGCACGACCGCCTCGCACCTTCGGGCTACCCGTGGGACCAAGGGGGCAGCCGCTGACAAGACCGGCTGCACACCCCGCCGGCCCTGCCGCGCGGGTCACCGACGACAGAGCGACGACGAAGAGGAGGACGGCATGGCCAGAGGCACCGTCAAATGGTTCAACACCACCAAGGGTTATGGTTTCATCGAGCCGGAAGCGGGCGGAAAGGACGTTTTCGTGCATATTTCCGCCGTCGAGCGCGCGGGCCTTACGGGGCTCGCCGACAACCAGAAGATCGAATACGAGATGATCGACGGCCGCGACGGGCGCCAGTCCGCCGGCGAGCTGAAACTGATCGACGAATAGGCGTCGGGAAAAAAGTCCTTGCAATCCGCGCCGCCAGCCCCCATGTGGGGCGGGTACGACAGATCTACTCTACCTCCCGTCTTCTGTTACAGCAGTCGGACCACGAGACCAGACTGCGCGACCAGGCCGCCGCATCCCGCGGGCGGCACCATGACAGGAGATACGGATATGGCCACTGGCACCGTAAAATGGTTCAACACTACCAAGGGTTTCGGCTTCATCGAGCCTGACGCGGGCGGAAAGGACGTGTTCGTCCACATTTCCGCCGTCGAGCGCGCGGGCCTGACCGGGCTTGCCGATAACCAGAAGGTCGAATACGAGCTCGAAAGCGGCCGCGACGGACGCCAGTCCGCCGGCAGCCTCGCGCTGGTGGATTGAGCCTCGACCGGCGCCGGGCAGAGCGCCCGGCCTGAAAATGCGAAACCCCGCGGCAGGCGTCGCGGGGTTTTGCCTGTTTGGGGTCTTGGGTTTCGCAGCCTACTTTTGATACGCCTTTTCCAGCACCCGGGCGAGCTTCTTCGCAGCCGCGCGGATCGCGGCGGGGATATCCGCCCCATGCGCCGTCACCCCCACCGGCTTGCGGCCGCGCGGATGGGCCTCGATCGAGCATTTCTTGTTCTCGGGTCCGCCCTTGGGGCCGTTTTCGTCCGACACCCAGACATCCACCCGTGTCAGCCGCTCGCCCATCCCGTGCAAGGCTGCCTCCAACACCTCTTCGGCAAAGGCCTGCCCGGCTTCGAATCCGTGCAGCGTGTCGTCGTTATGCAGGATGATTTGCATGTCCCGTCCTTTCTTGCCGTGTCAGAAAGGAGATATGACCACGGCGGCGGGTTTCAAGGCTGCCGGGAGGGCCGGGTGTCAGGCCCGGTCACCTGCCCGCATCCGCCAGGCCCGCCAGGCATGGCCCGGCAGTGCAAGCGCCGAGCGCAGATAGCGCCCCGCCAGCCGGCGCGGGTTGCAGAGCGCGCGCCACAGCCATTCCATCGCCAGCGCCCGCACCCAGCGCGGCGCCCGCCTCTGGCTGCCGGCGATGAAGTCCAGCCCGGCCCCGATCGAGGCGAAGCCCACCTGCGGAGCCTCCTGCCGCCCGCGCGCGGCGAATACCTCCTGCTTCGGCGCCCCCAGCGCCACGAGCACCAGACCCGCGCCCGCCTTCTCCAGCGCGGCCAGTATCTCGCCTGCTTCGGCCCCCTCGGGATCAAAGCCCATCGCCGGGGCGATTTTCGCGCATATCTCCAGCCCCTCGACCTGCTCGCACAGGCGCGCCCCGGCGGCTTCCAGCACCGGCCCGGTGGCGCCGACCAGAGCGAGCTTCACCCCCGCCTCGGCCGCGAGCCGCGCCAGCGGAACCACCAGGTCGGAGCCCGGCAGCAGCGCCACCGGGCGGCGGGCAAGGCGCGAAAGCCAGACGATCGGATTGCCATCGGCGACCACGAAATCCTGCGCGGCATAGGCCGCGCGAAAGCCCGCATCGCGCCTGAGCTTGTCGAGATGGTCGAGATTGATCGTCGCCAGCGCGAAACCCTCGCCCGCCGCCAGCCGCGCCCGCAGCTTGCGCTCCAGCGTCGCGCGGTCGGGGATGTTGACCTCTATTGCCACGCCCTCCCGGGCGCCAAAGCTGAACCGCACCTCCACCTCCGCCAGTTGCCCCGCCCGCCAGCCTGCGGGCACAATTCGGGCGTTTGAGGTCGAAATATTGACATTTTCCTGTGCAATCTGGAAGCCGGGCAGCACAGGAAACCGAAATGCCACGGATCGGAAGCCGGAGGAGCCAGACATGACGCAAATCGCGCTCATCGGCGCAGGCTTTGTCGCCGATCTCTACATGCGCTCCTTTGCGCTTTATCCGGGGCTCAGCATCGCCGGCGTGCATGACCGCGATCCGGCGCGGCTCGCGGCATTTGCCGGCCATTGGGGGCTTGATGCCCATGACAGCCTGCCCGCCCTGCTGAAAGCCCTCAGGCCCGGCGCGCTGGTGCTCAATCTGACCAACCCGTCCGAACATTTCGCCGTAAGCCAGACGGTGCTCGCCGCCGGCCACCATGTGTTCAGCGAAAAGCCGATGACATTGCAGATGCAACAGGCGCGCGCGCTTGTCGAACAGGCCGGAGCCGAGGGGCTGCACATCGCCTCCGCCCCCTCCTCGGTGCTGGGCGAGGCGGCGCAGACCCTCGGCCACGCCCTGCGCTCGGGCCGTTTCGGCAGGCCGCTGCTGGTCTATGC
>JALWJU010000156.1 GCA_026997055.1 Paracoccaceae bacterium
CGCTGCAAGGAGGCGACGGATTCTACATGGCGCTGCTTTGGCGCGAGTAGGTACTTGTTTTTGCAACCGATAGTGGCTTTAGTGGAGATGTTAACCACTACTTAATCTTCTGCCTGTGCAATGGCACCTGGACGAATCATACCAAGGGAGCACCACCGCGTGACGCATCCGGCGCTGAAGCCGCGACCCCTGACCAGGGCCGCCCTGACTCTCTCGCCCCGGGCGGGCTGGCTGCTGCTGCTGGGCGGCCTCCTGCTGGGTGGGAGCTGGAGCGTGCCGTCGCCGCTTCCTTCCCTGGCCCTGATGCTCACGGGGGCGAGCTTCGTCTTCCTCGCCCTGCTGATCCGCCTCATCGCTCAGGTCCACCGGCGCAGGCGGGCGCGCTATTTCCGTATCGTGGAAAGCCTGGTGGAAAACGACGCCGCTCCCAGCTTCGCTACCGATGCGGAGGGGGTCGTCACTTTCCGCAACAATGCCGCGCGCGAGCGTTTCGGTGCGGGAAAGGGGAAGGAGGGAGCAGAAGATGCCGAGGCGGAGGAGACCGGCCACAGCCTGGCCTCTCTCCTGGGCGACCTGTTCGCCTCGCCCCACGCAGTCCTCAACCGCCTGCAGAACAAGGCCCTGATCACCGGATCGGCACGCGAGGACGTGGTGCTGCGCCGCGGGCACATGCGCCTGTCGGTGCATCGAATCGCCGATGGCGACTTCCTCTGGCGCCTGGAAGAGCTTGGCGAGCGCGCTCAGGCGGGGCGTGGCGGCGAAAGCATCAGCCTGCCGATGATGACCGTCTCCAGGACCGGCACGATCCTGTACATGAACGAGGCCATGCGCCGCCTGCTCGGTGGTCGCCAGACCGCGCTGGAGCGGGTATTTACCGAATTGCCGATTGCCAATGGCGCCATCGCCCAGGTCTCCACCGCCGAGGGCGTGATGCCCCGGCTGGTATGCGAGATCGCCAGTTCGGCCGGGCGGCGCGAGATCTACCTGCTGCCGGAGCCGGAGACAAACATGATCGAGCCCGGGCAATGGGATCTGCTCGACAGCCTGCCCGTGCCCCTGCTCAAGCTGGACGAAACCGGGCGAATCGTCATGGCCAACCGCCGTGCACGTCGGCTGCTCGGGGATGACGAGCCGATCGGCAGCATGCTGTCGGATCAGGTGGAGGGTGCCGGACGGCCGATTTCGGAATGGCTGAACGATGTCCTGGCCGGCCGCCCCGCCGGCCGTTCGGAAGTAGTCCGGGCGCTGAAACCGGAAACAGAGGTCTTTCTCCAGATCTCGCTCGAGCGTATCAGTGAGCCGGAAGGCAGGGTGCTGGTCGCGGTGCTGCAGGATGCGACCGAACTGAAAACCATGGAGGCGCAATATCTGCAAAGCCAGAAAATGCAGGCAATCGGTCAGCTCGCCGGAGGTATCGCCCATGATTTCAACAACCTGCTGACAGCCATCTCCGGCCATTGCGATCTCCTGCTCATGCGCCACGACGAAGCCGATCAGGATTATGCCGACCTCTCCCAGATCCGCCAGAATGCCAACCGGGCGGCAACGCTGGTCGGTCAGCTTTTGTCGTTTTCCCGCAAGCAGACCCTGCGCCCGGAGATTGTCGATCTGAGTGAAACCCTGGATGACCTGACTCACCTTCTCAACCGGCTGGTCGGGGAAACGGTGGAACTGGTGCTGCACCAGGACCCGGATATCCTGCCGATCCGGGCCGACAAGCGCCACCTCGAGCAGGTCCTGATGAATCTCGTGGTCAATGCCCGCGATGCCATGCCCGATGGCGGCACCATCCGTATCGAAACTCGAAACCTGATCCTCGACACCCCCCTGAAGCGTGACCGCGCCACCGTTCCGCCCGGGGAATATGTGCGTATCAAGGTCGTGGATCAGGGCATGGGCATCCCGCCCGAGCGCCTGGACAAGGTCTTCGAGCCCTTCTTCACGACCAAGGGGGCCGGCAAGGGCACCGGCCTCGGTCTTTCCATGGCATATGGTATCGTCAAACAGACCGGGGGATTCATCTTTGTCGATTCCGAGATCGACGTGGGTACCGAATTTATCCTGCTCTTTCCGGTGGCAGCAGCAGATGCCACCGGAAAGGAGAGCGAAGCATCCGGACCCGGGAAAGGGAAGGCGGAAGGCGCACAAGCCCCCTCCCGCCAGGACGAAATATTGATACTTCGGAATCCCCAGCCCGCGAAACCGGCAACTGCGGCCGAAGAGCCACCGCACGGACAAGAAGAACATGATGCGGGCAAAGCGCATGAACCGGGAGCAAGAGAGGAGCACAAAGACACCGATGATGCGAGCCTGCGCGAAATCGTCGCCCGCATCTCTGGCACTGCATCCCCCTGCGAGCCATCCGATGCGCTGCAGGAAGCGGAGGAGTCTCCCAAAGAAGAGCCGGCGCCCCCGGTGCCGACCCATCCCCAGACGTCCCTTTCCGGAGTGGTCCTGCTGGTGGAGGATGAGGCGCCGGTGCGGGCCTTTGCCTCTCGCGCCCTGCGAATGCGGGGCTTTACCGTTCTGGAGGCCGAAAATGCGGAAGAGGCCTTGAAAACACTGGAGGATCAAAGCCTTAAGGTTGATGTCTTCGTGACGGATGTGATCATGCCGGGCATGGATGGTCCCACTTGGGTATCAAAGGCGCTGAAAAGTCGCCCCGGGGTCAAGGTCGTATTCGTTTCGGGCTATGCCGAGGATTCCGTGTCCGAGCATCAGGCGCGTATTCCCAATTCGGTATTCCTTCCCAAACCCTTTTCTCTTTCGGAACTCACCAGCACCGTAAAACAGCAGCTTCACTGATCAGTATTCCTTGCCGGGTATTGCAACCCGACGTCCGGAAATTCCGCCGGGGATTGCGCCGGCGCCCCTGCCGGACATGCCCCGGCAGGGGCGGTCCATTCCGATATTCCGTGGAGTTGCAAAACCAGCCGTGGAGGACGGCACCGTCAAATACCTTTCGCACTTTTTGTCATGCGCCGACGGCTCCTTGAGCTTGCTCCGCGAATAGCGGGGTCATGTTCATGTATTTCCGGGTTGCTCACTGGGGGCCGGCGATTCGATCCATGCCGCGCGGCTGGCGTGTTCCCGCGTCATGTACCGCTCCATCAGCGGCCTTGGCCAAGGTCGCTGACGGGGCAACATGGCAGGGCCGAGATACAGAAGGATCGGCTCTTGCCCTGCATTTCATCCCATTGCCTGCCAAGTTTGCACCACAACAAAGGGGGTCACCGTGATGAGGGGGAAGCAGGCGGGGACGGCTGGGAGGCGGGAGCGCTCATGCCCTCGGGAACCAGCCAGCGGCGATGTACCCACATCCATTGCCCCATATGCGCGCGCACTCGTGCCTCGAGGCTGTCATTGACCTGCTGCATCATGGTTCGCGGGTCGGAATGGGGGATCGGCTCTTCCACCACCACATCGAAGTCCAGTCCGCTTGCCAGCCGGATGCCATAGACCGGGATCAGCAGGGCGTCGTATTTCAGCGCCATTTCCGCTGGCGACAGGGTGGTGAGCGCGGGCCTGCCAAAGAAGCTGAGCCAGGCTCCGTCGGGCTCGCGCTGGTCGATCAGCAGGGCGACCATGTGCCCCGCGCGCAGATGTCGCATCATCCGGGTCAGGCCGCGGCGGTTGCGCTCGAAGGCGGGCTCGGCGATGGCTTTCAGATGACGCACGTAATGGGCGTTGACATAAGGGTTGCTCATCGGGCGATAGACCCCGCCGACAGCGTGGCCGGCGCGGGAAAACACCGCCCGCGCCACGTCGTAGCTGCCGAAATGGCCGGAAACGGCGATGATCGGCCGCCGCTCCCGCCGGGCCTGCTCCAGGATTTTCACGCCGGGACCGCGCATCTGCAGATTTTCGATGCGGCGAAGCAGGGCCTTGCGCGAATACATCTCGCCGATCATCCGCCCGATATTGTCCGCCGATGCGCGGGCGATGCGCCGGGCCTGCTTTCGGCTCAGTTCCGGACAGACCAGTGCCAGGTTCTTCAGGGCGCGTTTCTCATGGCCGCTGACAGGGGCGACGACATGGGCCGTGACCCAGCCGATCAGCGGAATGCGCCAGCTGTAGGGCAGGGCCCTGGGCAGGGTCAGCAGGCTGATCACGAACAGGTTTTCCAGCCATGCCCGCACTGCTTTCCCGTCCATTCCGGCGCCCGTTCGTTACCCGATCCCGGTCAAAGCCATAGACCGGGGGGCAGGACAGGGCAAGGGCAGAAGCCGGAAGCGCGGCCGCCAGGCAGCGGGAGACGGTTCCGCGGAAAATCGCCCGGCTCGCCCCGGCTATGCCCGCGCGTCCCGGCCCTCCCCGAATACCCGGGCAAAAATCGTGTCCACATGCCTGGTGTGATAGGCGAGGTCGAATTGCTCTTCGATCTCCTCGGGGCCGAGCGCGGCCGTCACTTCCGGGTCGGCCAGAAGCTCCTCGCGGAAATCCTTGCCCTCTTCCCAGACCTTCATCGCGTTGCGCTGCACCAGCCGGTAGGCGTCCTCGCGGCTCACACCCGCCTGGGTCAGCGCCAGCAGCGCCCTTTGCGAGTGGATCAGGCCGCGGAACTTGTGCAGGTTTTCCAGCATGTTGTCCGGGTAGATCACCAGATTCTCGATGAGCCCCGTGAGCCGCGCGAGGGCAAAGTCCAGCGTCACCGTGGTATCGGGGCCGATATTGCGCTCGACGGAGGAGTGCGAGATGTCGCGCTCGTGCCAGAGGGTGACATTCTCGAGCGCCGGCACCACGCTCATGCGGATGAGGCGGGCAAGGCCCGTGAGGTTTTCGCTCAGCACCGGGTTCCTCTTGTGCGGCATCGCGCTGGAGCCCTTCTGCCCTTTCGAGAAGAACTCCTCCGCCTCCAGCACCTCGGTGCGCTGCATGTGGCGGATCTCGGTGGCGATGTTCTCGATGCTCGCGCCGATCACCGCCAGCGTGGCAAAGAACATCGCATGGCGGTCGCGCGGGATCACCTGGGTCGAGATCGGCTCGGGGCTGAGGCCCATTTTCTCGCAGACATGGGCCTCTACCGCCGGGTCGATATTGGCGAATGTCCCCACCGCGCCGGAAATCGCCCCGGTCGCCACCTCCGCGCGGGCCTGTTTCAGACGCGCCAGGTTGCGGTCCATCTCGGCGTAAAAGCGCGCGAAGGTGAGGCCCATCGTGGTGGGCTCGGCGTGGATTCCGTGGCTGCGGCCGATGCGGATCGTGTGCTTGTGCTCATGGGCGCGCTTCTTCAGCGCCGCGAGCAGGGCTTCCATGTCGGCAATCAAGAGGTCGGCGGCGCGCACCAGCTGCACGTTATAGGTGGTGTCGAGCACGTCCGAGCTGGTCATCCCCTGATGCACGAAACGCGCGGCTTCCGGCCCGATGATCTCGGCCAGATGGGTGAGAAAGGCGATCACGTCATGCTTCGTCACCGCCTCGATCTCGTCAATGCGCGCGACGTCAAAGGTCGCATCCTTCGCCTTCCACACCGCTTCGGCATTTTCGCGCGGGATCACGCCAAGCGCGGCCTGGGCATCGCAGGCATGGGCCTCGATCTCGTACCAGATACGAAACTTGCTCTCGGGCGACCAGATGGCGACCATTTCGGGGCGGGAGTAGCGGGGGATCATGGCGGGCCTTTTCGTTTGCTGCAGGGACGCGCACCTCTTAGACTTGCCGCGCGGGGCAAACAAGAGAGGGCCGGGATGAAAGCCGGGATGAATGCAGGCAAGGGGCCGCGCGGGCTTGAGGATTTCGTCGGGCGCTGGCGCTTTCGCCGCCGGATCGAGGGGCGGAGCGGCGCGCCGGGGCGGCTGTTTGACGGAATCGCCCGCTTCTCGCCGGTACCGGGGGGGCTGGCTTACGAGGAATCCGGCGAAGCATGGCCGGAGCGGCGCGCCACCCGCCTGACATGGCACGCCGTCGCAGGCGGGGGAGTGGACCTGCGCTTCACCGATGGCAGCGATTTCCACCATATCTCTCTCGCGCGCCCCGTTGCCTCCGCCTGGTACGAGGCCGACGGGCGGCGCCACGAGCTGAGCTACAATTTCACCCGCTGGCCCCGGTGGCGTGCGATCTGGCGTGTGCGCGACGCGGCGTCCGACACGACCATGATCACCGATTACCGCCGTTGAGGGCTTGCGTGAGTTTCACGGGTCGGGCAAAAGACGGTAACGCAATATTAACCCAGAGGTGCGAGAATGGCGATGATGGCAAGGAAACAGGTGCTGAGCGAGGCATTCGGTGCAGGTGACGCGCGGCTCGGCCAGGCATTGCTGGTGGCGGTCGGAATCGCGGCGCTGATCCTGGCGGCCAAGGTCCGTGTGCCCATGTGGCCGGTGCCGATGACCCTGCAGACGCTCGCCGTGCTGCTGATCGGCACCACCTATGGCGTGCGGCT
This sequence comes from Paracoccaceae bacterium, assembly GCA_026997055.1. Classification (GTDB taxonomy): domain Bacteria; phylum Pseudomonadota; class Alphaproteobacteria; order Rhodobacterales; family Rhodobacteraceae; genus JAAEUB01. Next base: position 6,383 of record JALWJU010000156.1, read on the forward strand.
CGGGCTTGTGACCCTGCTGGGCTATGTGGCGCTGGGGGCGGCCGGAGTGGCGGTCTTTGCCGGTGACAGTGCCGGACTGGCCTATATCGCCGGGCCGACCGGAGGCTACCTCGCGGGCTTTGTCGCGGCGGCCGGGCTGATGGGCCTGATGGCGCGCCGCGGACTGGACCGGACGCGCACGGGCATGGCCGCCATGATGCTGGCGGGCTCCGCCGTGATCTATGCTTTCGGGCTTGCCTGGATGTCGGTCCTGTTTGCCGCGGACAAGGGGCTGGCCTGGGTGCTGCAATACGGGATGCTGAATTTCCTCGCGGGCGATCTGGTGAAACTGGCCATCGCCGCGCTCATGGTGCCCGGGATCTGGAAGGTCCTGCGCCACTGACCTGCATTGATCCGGGAAGGGGGCAGACGCCAGACCCTTTCGAATGCCCCCTTTCGCCTTTCTGACAATACTCCCGCCGGAGGCGCGATTTTTCGCGGAAAAATCGCTTCCGCCCGCGGGCAATACCTTTCCGCTTCGAAGCGCACAGCGCCCTG
>JALWJU010000157.1 GCA_026997055.1 Paracoccaceae bacterium
GGCCAGGCGCGCCAGCAGGGTGTCGCGGCTGGCGCGCCTGGCCTTTTCCGCGCGCGCCTTGTCCTTCTTCGCCTTCGCGCCCTCGCTGCCCGTATCGCTCGCAAGCAGCAGGCGGCGATAGGCCTCGAGATCTTCCCTGTATTCACGCACCCGCCCGCCCGAGACCAGCCAGAGCCGGTCGGCGACCAGCCCCAGAAGGTGCATGTCGTGGCTCACCAGCACCACCGCGCCCGGATAGGCATTGAGCGCCTCGATAAGCGCCTCGCGGCTCTCGATATCGAGGTGGTTGGTGGGCTCGTCGAGGATCAGGAGGTGCGGCGCATCCAGCGTGGCCAAGAGCAGGGTGAGACGCGCCTTCTGCCCGCCCGAGAGGCGTGCGACCAGCGTCTCGGCCTGCCCGGCCATGAGGCCGAAGCCCGAAAGGCGCGCGCGCAGGCGGGCTTCGGGCTCGTTCGGGCGCGCGCGGCGCAGGTGGTCGAGCGGGGTTTCGTCGCCGTGCAGCACCTCCATCTGGTGCTGGGCGAAATAGCCGATCCTGAGCTTGCGCGCGCGCGTGATGCGCCCGCTCATGGGCTGAAGTTCGCCCGCGAGCAGCCTGGAAAGGGTGGATTTCCCCTCGCCATTGCGCCCCAGCAGCGCGATCCGGTCGTCCTGGTCGATGCGCAGGCTGAGCCGGCTCAGCACCGCCCTTTCGCCATAGCCCACCGACGCGCCTTCGAGGCGCAGGATCGGCGGGCTCAGCGCCTCGGGCTCGGGGAAGCCGAACGCACGCAGCGCCGCCTCGGAAGGGGTGGTGATGGGCCTGAGCTTCTCGATCATCTTCAGGCGCGACTGCGCCTGCGCGGCCTTGGAGGCCTTGTAGCGGAAGCGCTCGACAAAGCTCTGCAGATGGGCGCGCCGGGCCGCGATCCGGCGATTCTCGGCCTCGGCCACCGCCAGGCGCGCGGCCCGGGTCTCGGCAAAGCGGTCATAGGGGGTGTTGTAAAGGCTGAGCTTGCGATCTTCGAGATGCAGGATCGCGCCCACCGCGCGATTGAGCAGGCCGCGGTCGTGGCTCACCACCAGCACCGTGTGCGGATAGCGCGCAAGGTAGCTCTCCAGCCACAGCGCGCCTTCGAGGTCGAGATAATTGGTCGGCTCGTCGAGCAGCAGGAGGTCCGGGCGGGCAAAGAGCACCGCCGCCAGCGCCACCCGCATCCGCCAGCCGCCGGAGAAATCGGCGCAGGGCAGGGCGTGCTGGCGGTCGTCAAAGCCCAGCCCCTTGAGGATCGTCGCCGCGCGCGCCTCGGCCGACCAGGCGTCGATATCGGCAAGGCGGGTCTGGATCTCGGCAATCCGCGCCCCGTCCTCGGCCGCTTCCGCCTCGGCCAGGAGTGCCGCGCGCTCGCTGTCGGCCGCAAGCACGGTGTCGAGCAGCGAGACCCGCGAAGCCGGCGCCTCCTGCGCCACGCCGCCGATGCGCGCGCCGCGCGGCAGCTCGATCTCGCCCCCCTCCAGCGCCAGCTCGCCCCGGATCAGGCGAAACAGCGTGGTCTTGCCGGTGCCGTTGCGCCCCACCAGGCCGACCTTGTGGCCCGCCGGAATCCGCGCACTGGCGCGCTCGAACAGCAGCCGCCCCTCGATGGCATAGGTGATGTCACGGATCGTCAGCATCCTCCCCCTCTGCCCGAGCGGGGCCTGCGCGTCAATCACCGCTTTTCAACCGCGCCCGCGCGTGCTAGGCGGCGCCCATCCTTCACGCGCATGAAGCGCCGCACAGACGAAACCCAGACGAGGACAACATGGCCATCCAACGCACCTTTTCCATCATCAAGCCCGACGCCACCCGCCGCAACCTGACCGGCCAGATCATCGCCCGCCTCGAAGAGGCCGGCCTGCGCGTGGTCGCCAGCAAGCGCATCCGCCTGACGCTGGAGCAGGCGCAGGAATTCTACGGCGTGCACAAGGACCGCCCCTTCTTCGACGAATTGTGCGAATTCATGACCTCCGAGCCCATCGTCGTACAGGTGCTCGAGGGCGAGGACGCGATCGCGAAGAACCGCGAAGTGATGGGCGCGACCAACCCGGAAGAGGCCGCCCCCGGCACCATCCGCCGCGATTTCGCCCTCTCTATCGGCGAAAACTCGGTCCACGGCTCCGACGGCCCGGACACCGCCGCCAAGGAAATCGCCTATTTCTTCTCCGGGCTCGAAATCGTCGGCTGAGCCACGAAGGATACGAAAAGCGAGAGGGGGCGCACATCCTGCGCCCCCTTTCATCTTGGCTCAAATACTCCGGGGGTCCGGGGGCAGCGCCCCCGGCCACGAATTTTCTGCGAAAATTCGCCTCTACCCGGCCGCCTTGCCCGCCTTGTGCACATGCTTCCAGTAGGAATAGAGCGGCGGCACCAGCAGGGCGAGGATGATCACCCACATCACCTTGGCGATGTTGCTGTCGAAGAAGATCCAGGGCGACCCCTTGCCGATGATCATTCCCTGGGAGAAACCGCCCTCCGCGATCGGTCCCAGGATCAGCCCGAGGATAAGCGCTTCCAGCGAATAGCCGAGCTTTTTCAGCACCAGCCCGCCGAGCGCGAAGGCGATCATCAGGTAGATGTCGAAGACCGAGTTGTTGAGCGCATAGGAGCCCAGCACCGCAAACGCCGCCACCACCGGCACCATGATCGCCGGGGGCACGAGCGCGATGCGCGCGAGATATGGCGCGAAGAACAGCCCCACCGCCAGGAACACGCCGTTTGCGACGAACAGCGAGATGATGAACGGATAGGTCCGGTCGGCATATTCGGTAAACAGGTCCGGTCCCGGGATCATCCCGTGGATGATGAAGGCCCCCATCAGCGCTGCGGCAACCGAATTGCCGGGGATTCCCAGCGTGATGGTCGGCACCAGCGAGCCGCCCACGCAGCCATTGTTGCCCGCTTCGGCGGCGGCGATCCCCTCCGGGTTGCCCTTGCCGAAGAGCTCCTTTGTCTTCGAGATACGCTTGGAAAGGTTGTAGGAGATGAAGGCGGCGATGGTCGCGCCTTCGCCCGGCAGGATGCCGATCAGCGTGCCGGTCCCGGCCCCGAGCCCCATATACTTGCCGATGCCACGGGGCAGTTTTTCGCCTTTCTGCTTCTTTTTCAGCGCCGAGGTGTCGATCTGGTGGCTTTTCTGCCCGGCCAGTTCCAGCATCTGTATCATCGAGAACAGCCCGATCAGCGCCGGCATGAAGTCGATCCCGTCATAGAGTTCGACCAGCCCCATCGTGTAGCGCAGGCTGCCGGACATGTCGTCGGTGCCGATGATGGCGATGATCATGCCCAGCACGCCTGCGATCAGCGCCTTGAGAAGCGAGGATTTCTCGTCGGCGATCGAGATGATCCCCGCAAGCCCCATCAGCGCCAGCAGGAAGGTCTCGGCCGGGCCGAAGGCCAGCGCCTGGCGGGCCAGAAAGGGGGCGAACAGAAGCAGGATGAAAACCGAGAAGGTCCCGCCTGCAAAGGAAGCGATGACCGAGGTCTTGAGCGCCAGCGGCGCGCGTCCGGCCCGGCTCATCGGATAGCCCTCGATGGCGGTGGCGACGGCTGCGGGCGTGCCCGGCGTATTGAGCAGGATCGCCGGAATCGAGCCGCCATACATGGCGCCCGCATAGATGCCGCCCAGAAGCATCAGCCCCATGGCCGGGTCCATCGTATAGGTAAACGGCACCAAGAGCCCCACCGCCATGGTTGCCGTCAGTCCCGGCATCCCGCCGATGGCCACGCCGGCGAAGGCGCCGATGAAGATGGTCAGCAGCGCCCAGGGCGAAAACACGATCGCAAGATATTCCATTCCCGCCCCCTAGAAGATCTCGATTCCCGGCAGCCGCACCGAAAGAAGCTGCACGAATACCGCATAGACGAATCCCAGCACCCCCGCCGTGGTCAGTCCCAGAACCAGCGGGCGGCGATAGCCGAGGATCCAGCCGATTGCCGGGATGAAGATCGCTCCCGAGAGGTAGAATCCCAGCGGCTCGAAGGCGATGGCAAACAGCCCGAGCCCCAGGAGCAGGGCCAGGAAACGGCGGCGATTTCCGGTCAGCACCAGGATATCGCGCCCGTGATCGCGCACCAGCCCGAATCCCAGCTGCGCCAGGCACAGCACGGCGATGAAAACGGCGAGGAAGCGTACATATTTGGCCGATGTCGATTGCGCGATGCCGGGATAATCGGCCGTGCTGCGATAGAGCAGCACGGCCATCAGGATAAAGACCGCGAGCAGGGCGCGGTCCGCCCATTTCTTCTGCATCGGGCGTCCCGGGCTTACCAGGGCGCCTGGTCGTATACCGCCTGGGTCTGGGCCTGCAGATCGGTCAGATAGGCCAGATAGTCAGGTCCGGACATGGGCAGCAGGAAGATGTTGCCCTTGGCGGCATTGGCCTTGAATTCATCCGAGGCCATGATCTCGGCCAGCATGGAGTCGAGCTGCGACTGGATCTCGTCCGGGATGCCGGCGGGCGCAACGAAGCCGCGGGTCGCGCGCATCTGCACGTCATAGCCCTGCTCGAGCGCGGTGGGCATGTCGGGCAGGTTCGCATCGCGCTCTTCGGTGAGCATGGCGATGATGCGCGCATCGCCCGCCTTGTGCTGCTTGATCATCTGCGAGAGGTTCATGAAGGCCGCATCCACATGCCCGCCGAGGATCGCCGCCTTCTGCTCGGTCGAGCCCTTGGTCGGCAGCAGGTTGAAGGTCACGCCGGCAATGCTCTCGAACTGCTTGGCGGCGAGGAAGTCGTCGGAGCCGATGCCGTTTACCGCGACCGTCAGGCCGCTGGCGGCGGCGAGGTCGGCCATGTTCTTGATCGGGCTGTCGGCGGGCACGACGACGATGCCCGGATCCTGGGCGACGTTGCCCATGACATGGAAGCTGTCCAGCGTGTACTGGGCGCGGCCCGAAACGATATGGGCGACCAGCTGCGGGGTGAAGTTCAGGCCGATCGTGTAGCCGTCGGCATCGGCCCGGGCGATGGCCTCGAAGCCCTTCTGGCCGCCGGAGCCGGGGACGTTCTGGATGACGAATTCAAAGCCCTCGTAATTCTTTTCGGCAAGCTCGGTGAACAGGCGCGCGGTGCGGTCGGTGGAGCCGCCGGCCTTGGAGGGCACGATGATGGTCACCGGCTGATCGGGATATTCCCCCGCCAGTGCCGCCGGTGCCGAGGCCAGGCCGAGGGCCAGCGCCACAGAGGTGAAGATCGAGGCTTTGAACATTGATTTCTCCCTTGTTGCAAGGGGTTGGCACGAGGCCCCCCTTGCGTTTTCTCCTGTTTGCCCGCGGCTTCGGCACAAGCGCCCGCTCCGCTACGCCATGGCGGGCCGTTGCAGGCCGCATCGCGCTCCCGAGCCCCGCCTGTGCCGCCATCTGCAGGGTGTCGCGTATCGTAACAAGGTAAACGGAGCGGTCAACAGTTAATCGGGGCGCGCAAGCCGCCCCCGCACCGAAGCGGCCCTATGCCTCCAGGGCCGCGACCCCCGGCAGCACCTTGCCCTCCATCCATTCGAGGAAGGCGCCGCCTGCGGTGGAGATATAGGAGAAGTCGCCGCCGTACCCCGAAGCGTTGATCGCCGCCACCGTGTCGCCGCCGCCGGCGACCGAGACCAGCTTTCCCGCATTGGTCAGGCGGGCGATTTCGCCGACCATGGCGAAGGTGGCGGCCTCGAACGGCTTCATCTCGAAGACGCCGAGCGGGCCGTTCATCACCACGGTTTTCGCCCCCGCAAGCGTGGCCTTGATCCGCGCCACCGTCTCGGGGCCGGCATCGAGGATCATGGCATCGGCAGGGCAGGCATCGGCCGCGACCACCTCGTGGGGGGCGTTTTCGCGGAACTCGCGCGCCACCACGATATCGCCGGGCAGGATGATCTCGCAATTCGCCGCCTCGGCCCTGGCGAGGATCTCGCGGGCGGTTTCGGCCATGTCGTGCTCGCACAGCGACTTGCCCACGCCCAGCCCCTGCGCGGCGAGGAAGGTATTGGCCATGCCGCCGCCGATCACCAGGTGATCGACCTTGCCCACGAGATTGCCCAGCAGGTCGAGCTTGGTCGAGACCTTGGCCCCGCCCACCACGGCGACCACCGGGCGTTCGGGATCGCCCAGCGCCTTTTGCAGCGCTGAAAGCTCGGCCTGCATCAGCCGGCCGGCGCAGGAAGGCAGCAGGCGGGCGATGCCCTCGGTCGAGGCATGCGCCCGGTGGGCGGCGGAAAAGGCGTCGTTCACATAGGCATCGCCCAGCGCCGCCAGCGCGGCGGCAAAGGCGGGATCGTTCTCGGTCTCTTCCTTGTGAAAGCGGGTGTTTTCGAGCAGCAGCACCTCGCCCGGCTCAAGTGCGGCCACCGCCTGCTTGGCCGGGGCGCCGATGCAGTCGGGCGCGAATTTCACCGGCATGTCGAAGGCCTGCGCCAGCGCCGGGACCAGCGGCTTCAGCGACATTTCCGGCACCACCTGCCCCTTGGGCCGGCCGAAATGGGCGAGCAGCACCGGCTTGCCGCCCCTGGCCACGATATCCTTCACCGTGGGCACGATGCGCCGGATGCGGGTATCGTCGGTGACCCGGCCATCCTCGACCGGCACGTTGATATCCACCCGCACCAGCACCACCTTGCCGTCAAGCTCCATGTCGTCCAGCGTCTTCCAGCCCATGCTATCCTCCCGATACAGATTTCGCCCCAGACACAATATTTGCCCGCCCCGGTCAATGCGGCAAAGAGGACCCCTTTTCCTTTCGCCCCGCGCGCCTTAGGTATCTGCCAACAGCAAGCGAAAGGACAGCACATGGCCGAAATCAGGGACCCCGAAAACACCATCCTCATGGAGCTCAAGGACGGCACGGTGGTGATCGAGCTGATGCCCGACATTGCGCCCGAGCACAGCGCGC
>JALWJU010000158.1 GCA_026997055.1 Paracoccaceae bacterium
CGCCGACCTGATGGAAGAGCTGGCCAAGATCGTGCGCGTGATCCGCAAGCAGGACCCGGACGCGCCCCACAACACCCTGCTGGTGCTCGACGCCACCACCGGGCAGAACGCGCTCTCCCAGGTCGAAACCTTCCGGAAGCTTGCCGATGTCACCGGCCTCGTGATGACCAAGCTCGACGGCACCGCCAAGGGCGGCGTGCTGGTGGCGCTCGCCGACAGGTTCGGACTGCCGATCCATGCCATCGGCGTCGGCGAGCAGATCGACGACCTCGCCCCCTTCGATCCCGAGGAATTCGCCCGCGCCCTCACCGGGCTATGAGACGCCCCGCTTCATACTTCCACAAATATCCCACGGGGGTCCGGGGGTGTGAAACCCCCGGTCCCGCCCTCGCCACGGACACCGCCCCATGAGCCAATGGCTGATCTCCCTCCAGGGCACCCCGGCCGGCCATGACCTGGCCGTGGCGCTGGCCCTGCTCGCGGCCTTCTCCCACGCCGCCTTCGGCGCGCTGCAAAAGGGGCGTCACGACCCCTGGCTCTCGCGCGGGGCGATCGACCTGTCCTATGCGCTCATCGCCGCGCCGTTTGCCCTGTTCGTGGTGCCCTGGCCCGAGCCGCATATGTGGCCGATCCTCGCCGTCACCTTCCTGATCCATGTGGGCTACAAGCTCGCCCAGGCCCGGACCTATGTGCTGGGAAGCTACACGGTGGTCTATCCGGTGGTGCGCGGCACCGGGCCGCTGTTTGCGGTGATCGGCGCGACGATTTTCTTCGGCGAGCGCTACACGGCGGCGCAATGGCTGGGGGTTGCGGTGCTGCTCGCGGGCATCTACGGGCTTGCGGCCTACAACCTGCGCCACTGGCAGGCCGGCCGCGCCCGGCTCAGGCCGGCGCTGGCCATGGCGGTGCTGACCGGGCTGTTCGTCGCCCTCTACACGGCCTGGGACGCCTACGCGATCCGCTCGGCCGCCGATCCCTTCACCTTCCTCGCCTGGTTCTTCCTGATCGACGGGCTGTTCATGCCCGTCCTCGCCGCCCTGCGCCTGCGCCGGATGCCCCGCCGCCCCGCCCCCTTCCCGCTGATCGCGCGGGGGCTGACCGGGGCCTTCATCGCGCTCATCAGCTTCGGCTCGATCATGCTGGCGACCCGGATCGACAATGTGGGCCAGGCGGCGGTGCTGCGCGAGACCTCCACCGTCTTTGCCGCGCTGATCGGCCGGCTGATGCTGAAGGAGCGGGTGGGAGGCATCCGCCTGATGCTCATGGGGTTGATCGCGGCGGGGGCTGTGATAGTTGAGATGGGAGCGTGAGGAGCGAAGATGAGCGAAAAGAGCATCGGGCCGGGCATCCGGGCCCTTCTGGAATACGGGCCGCTGCTGGCCTTTTTCGCGGCCTATATCCTGCTGAAGGAGCGCAGCTTTCTGGTGGGAGGGGTGGAGTATGACGGCTTCATCGCCGCCACCGCCCTGTTCATCCCGCTGCTTGCCGCCGCCACCTTTGCCCAGTGGCGCCTGGCGGGCAGGATCTCGAAAATGCAGATACTCACCCTGGTGCTGGTGGTGCTGTTCGGCGGCCTCAGCATCTGGCTGAACGACGAACGCTTCTTCAAGATGAAGCCGACGATGATCTACCTGCTCTTCGCCGCCCTGCTGGGCTTCGGCCTGTGGCGGAGAGAAAGCTACCTGGAGACGGTGATGGGGGAGGCCCTGCCGCTCAGGCGCGAAGGCTGGATGATCCTGACCCGACGGCTGCTGCTCTTTTTCCTGGCGCTCGCGCTGTTCAACGAAGCGATCTGGCGCGGCTTCCCGACCGGTACCTGGGTCACCTTCAAGACCTTCGGCCTGCCCGCCGCCACCTTTGGCTTCTTCCTGGCGCAGATGCGCCTGTTCGCCGCATATGGGCTCGAAGAGCGGGAAAACCGGGAAATCCGGGAAGGCAGGGAAGACCGGGAAGGCAGGGAGGACCGGGGCGCCGGGGCGCCCTGATGACCTGCTCCCCGAAGTGTCCGCGCCTGCCGGACAGTGAGGTATCGACAACCGCCGGTTCGGCCGGGATGCCGATGATCCGCTCTTCGGAATGTCTCGTTCGCTTCATTGTCCGCCCCTTCCCCGGGGCGGTTTCCGGTCCCGCCCGGAGGAAAAATCCCGGGGCAGGGGCCGGCAGCCTTCTTCCGGTCGTGTCGGACATGTGTGCGGCGGATCGCGGTTCTGGCGCAGCAGGACCCGGGACCGGGAAGATTTCCGCAGGATTTTCGGGGTTCGGCGGTGGGCCGGGGGCTCATTCGGCGGCCTTGAGCGGGTCGCCGTCGGGGCCCGGCTTGCCCCGGGCGGTATCTCCCGGGGCTTTTCCATCCTCCGGGGGTTCCAGCATGTTGGCGCGCTCCAGCACCTTTTGCAGCTCGTCGAGGGCGGGAGCGGCTTCGCCTTCGTCGTCGAGCGGCTCCTGGCCGCGCATGTCGCCCGGGGGGGTGTCGAAGCCCCAGACGATGTCGCCGGGCCGGGCCTTTCCCGCGGCGCGGTTCAGCGCCAGGTCGCGCCGGGCCCGGCCTTGCGCCCCCGCCGGCAGGGCGCTCGCCAGGCGCAGGGAGGCATGGGCTCCCGAGGCGATCCAGGCCCTGAGCGCCAGCATGGCCGGGGTGAAGACCAGGGTCAGCACCGTGGCGATGCCCAGGCCGAAGACCACGGCCGTGGCCAGCTGCTTCCACCACAGCGCGGTGGGGGCGTCGAGCGTATAGCCGCCGTTGAAGAAGTCGAGGCTGAGGCCGAACATCATCGGCATCAGCCCGGCCATGGTGGTGATCGTGGTCAGCAGCACCGGGCGGATGCGCGCCTCGGCGGTGCGGGTAATGGCCTCGGCGGGAGGCATGTAGCGGGCATAATCCTGATAGGTGTCGATCAGCACGATATTGTTGTTCACGACGATGCCGGCCAGCGCCACGACCCCGGTGCCGGTCATGATGATCGAAAACGGCTGGTTCATCACCAGCATGCCCACCAGCACCCCGGTGGTGGAGAGCACCACGGCGAGCAGCACCAGGACCGAGTTGTAGAGGCTGTCGAACTGCGCCAGCAGGATGATGAACATCAGGAAGAGCGCGCCCACCATCGCCTTCGCCAGGAAGGCGAGGCTGTCGGCCTGTTCCTCGCGGTCGCCGGTCCAGGTCCATTCGATGCCTTCGGGGAAGGGGTCGCTCTCCAGCCATTTGCCGATTTCGGCGACCCGTTCGTCGGGGGTGACGGGGATGGCCTTCCATCCGGGATCGGCGCCCTCGCCGGTGAATGCCTCGGCCTCGGCCTGGCTGAGCATGCGCGTTTCGCCGCTGGTTTCGTTGACCAGCCGCACCAGGCCCGGCGCCACCCCGGCCTTGACGTCGAAGAAGCGGGTCTGGTCGATGCGGTCGATTTCGGCCAGCGTGGGCACGGGCCTGCGGGTGAGGAAATTGGACATCGGCACCAGCCCGACCGAGGTGCGGATCTTCAGGCTGTCCAGCGTCGAGAGCACCCGGTCCTCGCGCGGCAGGCGCACGCGGATCTCGATTTCCTCGTCCGAGGAATCGATGCGCATCGTGTCCAGCAGGAGCCCGTTGGTCACCAGTTGCACCATGCCGCCCACGGTGGCCACGTCGGTGCCGAAGCGGCCGGCCTTTTCCACATCCACCTCGAGCTCCCAGTCGATGCCGGGCAGCGGGCGGGTGTCCTCGACATTGATCAGGCCGGGGGTTTCGGCGAATTTGCGCGCGGCGGTTTCGGTGGCCTGCATCAGCGCGTCCCAGTCCTGCCCCATCAGGCGCAGATGCACGGGCTTGGCCGAGGCCGGGCCGGGGGAGATTTCCAGCACCTCGTAGCGCAGGCCGGGGATTTGCGCCAGCCGGCGCTCGAGTTCGGCCATGATGGTGAAGCCGTCATAAGCGGGGTCGATGACGGCGCGTTCGAAGGGGAGGACGCCAAGCAGCCGGATTTCCTCGGTGGTCCGGGGCCGCTCCTCCCAGCGGGTCATCTCGATCTGTATCTGGCCGATCATGTCGCGCGGGCCCGCAGCGCCGCCGGTATTCTGGTTCAGCCCGCCGGCGCCGGCAAAGGCGAAGGTGCTTTCGATGCCGGGGATCGAGAGCGCCACCGCCTCGGCCTGGCGTACCAGGGCGTCCTTTTCCTCGATCGAGAGGTTGCCGCGGGCGCGGATATAGACGATCGCCTGTTCGGGCTCGGTGGTGGTGAAGAATTCGGTGCCCAGGTTGTTGTTCGCGAAGGTGACGCCGACATAGCCGACAAGGGCCAGCACCCCGGCGATGGTCGCCAGGGGCATCACCGGATTGCCGGCGATCAGGTGGATCAGCCGCCCGAAGAGGCTGCGCCGGTAGCCGGCCCGCACCGGCCCGGGGGCGCGGGAGGGGCGCGCGGCCGAGAGGGTGATGGCGGTGAGCGCGCTGGCGAGCAGGAAGAGCGCCGCGCCGGGCAGCGCCGCGCCCCGGCTGCCGCTCAGGGGGTTCTGCATGCCTATCGGGGCGAAGATGTATTCGGGGTTCAGAAGCTGCATGGCGGCGACGAACAGGAGCCCGAGCGCCGCGGACACAAGCGCCGCGCGCAGCGGCCAGGGCTGGCGGCGCAGGCGGGCCGAAACCGCCTCGAAGCGCTGTGCCGCCGCGCCCGAGATACCGCCCATGACCGGCAGATAGATCAGCGCCACCAGGAGGCTCGCGGTGAGCACGAAGATCAGCGTCTTGGGCAGCCAGGACATGAACTGCCCCGGAATCCCGGGCCAGAACAGCATCGGCAGAAAGGCGCAGAGCGTGGTCGCCGTCGAGCTGACGATGGGCCAGAACATGCGCTGGGCGGCACGCACATAGGCATCCATCGGGCGCATGCCCTCTTCCATCTTCTTCTCGGCATATTCCACCACCACGATGGCCCCGTCCACCAGCATGCCGACGGCGAGGATCAGGCCGAACATGACGATATTGGAGATCGTCACTCCCAGCGCGCCGAACAGGGCGAAGGTGAGCAGGAACGAGGTGGGAATGGCAAATCCCACCAGCAGCGCCGAGCGGATGCCCAGGGATGCCAGCACCACGATCATCACCAGGGCGATGGCGGTGATCACCGAGCCCTCCAGCTGGCGGACCATGGAGTCGACGACGAAGCTCTGGTCATTGGCGAAATCCACCCTGACCGCGCGCCGAAGTTCCGCCGGCCAGGTGGCGACTTCCTCGGCCACGGCGGCGCGCACGGCGGCGGCGGTGTCGATCAGGTTGAACCCCTTGCGCTTGGAGACCTGGAGCGCCACGGTGCTGTTGCCGTTGAAGCGCGCCGTGCCCTTGCGGTCCTCGAAGGTCAGGCGGATCGTGGCCAGGTCGCCGAGCGTCACCACGCTGTCGCCGTTGACCTTGATGGGCAGGGCATGGATGTCGCCCAGATCGTCGAAGGAGGAGGGGATCTTTACCGCCGCCGCCCCGGTGGGAGTGCGCAGCTCGCCGGCGGCGATGAGCTTGTTGTTGTTGCGCACCACGTTGATCAGCTCGTAGGCGGTGACGTTGTAGGCTTCGAGCTTCAGCGGGTCGATGATCACTTCCACCATCTCGTCGCGATAGCCGGTCAGCGAGGCTTCCAGCACCGCGTCGATGCCTTCGAGCCGGTCCTGCATCTTCTGTGCCAGCCGCACCAGGGTGCGCTCCGGGAGCGGGCCCGAGAGATTGACCACGATGATGGGGAATTCGGAGAAGTTGATCTCGTCGATCCGGTATTTGTCGGCACCGTCGGGAAAGGACGCCTCGGCGCGGTTCATGGCGTCGCGCACATCGGCGAGCACCCGGGTCTTGTCCCAGTCGAAGCCGAATTTCAGCAGCATCCCGGCATAGTTCTCGGCGGCGGTGGCGCGCATCTCCTGCACCCCTTCCACATCCGCCAGCGCCGTTTCCATCGGCTTGACCAGGATGCGCTCGGCATCGCTGGCGGAGATGCCGGGGAAGGGCACGGAGATGAACAGATAGGGCACCTCGATATCGGGCTCGCCCTCCTTGGGCAGCGAGACATAGGCCACCGCGCCCGCGAGCACGCTGAGGATCACGAAGGCCACCACCATGCGGGCGCGGGCGGCGGCGATGGCGACGATGCGGATCATGTGCCGGACTCCCGCCAGGCCACCTCGAGGGCGACCCCGTCGGTGACGTAATTCTGCCCCACCACGATCACGGCGGCCTCCTCGGGCAGGCCGGCGACCCAGACCCCTTCCAGGGCATCGCGAATCAGCTCCACCGGGGCGAAGGCGGCGCGGCTCTCGTCGTCCACCAGGCGCACGCCCAGGATGCCGGCATCGTCCAGCGTCAGCGCGTCCAGCGGCAGCAGGTGCGCCAGGCGCCCGTCCGAGGGGATCAGCATTTCGGCGCTGAGCCCGCCGCTGATGGTCAGGCCGGGATTGGCGGCTTCGATCTCGACGCGGAAGGTGCGGGTCATCGGGTCCGAGACCCGGCCGACGAAGGTGACCGTGCCGGTGACCTCGCGCCCGTCGCTCAGGCGGCCCCCGGCCGGGGTGCCGGTGTGGATACGGCTTACCTCGAGCTCGGAGACGAAGCCCACCAGGCGGATCGGGTCGAGCCGTACCACGGTGGCGCAGGGGCTGCCGGGCTGCAGCAGGCTGCCAAGCTCGGCGGCGTCGCTCTCCAGCAGGCCGGCGAAGGGGGCGGTGATGGCGAGGTTCTCGATGTCGCGCTCCACCGAGGCGATGCGGGCCTCTGCCGACTGCACGCCGGCGCGGGCGTTCTCGACCCCGCTCCGGGCTGACTGCACGCCGGCGCGCGCGGCCTCGACCTGGCTTTTCGCGGTTTCCACCCCGGCGCGCGCGGCCTCGATCTGGCCCAGGGCGCTCTGCAC
>JALWJU010000159.1 GCA_026997055.1 Paracoccaceae bacterium
CCGTGTGCTTCTCCGGTGCCGGGCCGCTCAGGCGGCGGCCTTCTCGCCCATGAAACGCTGGTAGAAGCCCTCGCCCCTTTCGGCCATTTCGCTGAGCAGGGCGGGCGCGGCGAAGCGGGCACCGTGGCGGCGCTCCAGCCCCGCGCAGATCTCGACCGCGCGCGCGGCCCCGATCCGGTCGAGCCAGGAGAACGGCCCGCCCGACCACGGCGCGAAGCCCCAGCCGAGGATCGCGCCCACATCGCCCTCGCGGATGTCTTCGAGCACCCCTTCCTCGAGCGCGCGCACCGCTTCGAGCACCTGCGCCATCATCAGCCGGTTCTGCACCTCTTCGAGCGCGGGCTGGGCCTCCGGCGCGGGGTATTTCTCGCGCAGCCCCGGCCAGAGGCGGCTGCGCTTGCCGTTTTCATATTCGTAAAAGCCCGCGCCCGCCTTGCGCCCCAGCCGGCCCTGCTCGGCCATCCAGAAGATCACCTCGTCCACGGCGCTGTCGGGATAGGCCTCGCCCATCGCCGCGCGGGTGGCCTTGGCGATCTTGACCGCAAGGTCGATCGAGGTTTCGTCCACCAGTTGCAGCGGGCCGACCGGGAAGCCGAGCATCCTGGCCGCGTGCTCCACCAGCGCCGGCTCCACGCCCTCGCCGACCATGCGGATGCCTTCGTTGAGGTAGGGGATGATGCAGCGATTGGCATAGAAGAAGCGCGCATCGTTGACCACGATCGGGGTCTTGCGGATCTGGCGGGCGAAGTCGAGCGCCTTGGCCACGGCGCGCGCGCCGGTCTCTCTTCCCTTGATGATCTCGACCAGCGCCATCTTCTCGACCGGGGAGAAGAAATGGATGCCGATGAACTGCTCTGGCCGCCGGCTCGCGCGGGCAAGCTCGGTGATCGGCAGCGTCGAGGTATTGGTGGCAAAGATGCAGTCCTCGCCCGCCGCGGCTTCGGCCTTGGCGGTGACTTCGGCCTTGACGGCCGGGTCCTCGAACACCGCTTCCACGATCAGGTCTGAGCCCTTGAGCGCCGCGTAATCGGTGGTGGCGGTGATGCGGGCGAGCACCGCTTCCTTCTTTTCGGGCGTTGCCTTGCCGCGCTTGATGCCCTTGTCCATGTAGGCCTCGCTATAGGCGCGCCCGCGCTCGGCGGCTTCCTGGGACTGGTCGATCAGCACCACCTCGATCCCGGCCATGGCCGAGACCAGCGCGATGCCCGCCCCCATCATCCCAGCGCCCAGCACGCCGAGCTTTTGCACCCGCTGATCGGCCACGCCCTCGGGGCGCACCGCGCCCTTTTCCAGCGCCTGCTTGTTGATGAACAGCGAGCGGATCATGGCCGAGGAAGAGGGGTCCATGATCACCTTGGTGAACCAGCGCGCTTCGACCCTCAGCGCCGTGTCGAAAGGCACCAGCGCCCCCTCATAGGCCGCCGCCAGCAGCGCCTTGGCCGCCGGATAGACGCCCTGGGTCTTGCCGAGGATCATGGCATTGGCGCCGACATAGGTCTGGAAACCGGCAGGCGTATAGGGCGCGCCGCCGGGCATCTTGTAGCCCTTCTTGTCCCACGGCTTGACGATATCTTCATCGGTGGCGGCGAGCACCCATGCCCTGGCGCGCGCGAGCAGCTCGCCCGCCGGCACCACCTCGTCCACCAGCCCGGCCTCAGCGGCCTTGGCCGGGGCCAGCGCCTTGCCCTCGAGCAGGAAGGGAGCCGCGGCCATGGCGCCCATCTTGCGCACCAGTCGCGTGGTGCCGCCGCCGCCGGGGAAAATGCCGACCATGATCTCCGGCAGGCCGATCTTGGCCTTGGGATTGTCGGCGGCAAAGATGCGGTGGCAGGCCAGTGGCAGTTCGAGCCCGATCCCCATGGCGGTGCCGGTGAGCGCGGCGGCGATGGGCTTGCCGCCCTTGTTGGTCTTCGCATCCATCCCGGCGCGCTCGATCTTGCGCAATATGCCATGCATGTGCATCAGCCCCTCGAACACGCCGCGCGCAGGCTCGTCGCCGGCCTCGGCCTTGAGGCGGGCGAGCACGTTGAGGTCCATGCCCCCGGCAAAGCTGTCCTTGCCCGAGGTGATGACGATGCCCTTCACCGCCGCATCGCCAAGCGCCTTGTCGATCAGCGCGCTGAGCTCGTCGAAAGCCTCGAAGCTCATCACGTTCATGCTCTTGCCGGGGCAGTCCCAGGTCAGGGTGGCGACGCCCTCGGCGTCCACGTCATAGGTAAAATCGCTCATCTCGTCTCTCCTTGGCCCGCCTTACACGCGCTCGATGATGGTGCCCGCGCCCATGCCCGAGCCGATGCACAGCGTCGCCAGCCCGGTCTCGAGGTCGCGCCGCTCCAGCTCGTCGAGCAGGGTCGAAAGGATGATCGCCCCGGTCGCCCCCAGCGGGTGGCCCATGGCGATGGCGCCGCCATTGACATTCACCTTGTCCATGTCGGCATCGAAATATTGCTGAAAGCGCAGCACCACCGAGGCAAAGGCCTCGTTGACCTCGAACAGGTCGATATCGCCGAACTCCATCCCGGCGGCTGCCAGCACCCGCTCGGTGGCAGGGACCGGGCCGGTCAGCATGATCGTGGGGTCCGTGCCCACGCGCGAAGTGGCGCGGATGCGCGCGCGCGGCCTGAGCCCGTGGCGCTCGCCGAAGGCCTTGTTGCCGATCAGCACCGCGGCGGCGCCATCGGCAATGCCCGAGGAATTGCCGGCGTGATGCACATGCTCGATCTTCTCAAGCTCGGGGTATTTCAGGAGCGCCACCGCGTCAAAGCCCGGCATCTGCTCGCCCAGCGCCTTGAAGCTCGGATTGAGCCCGGCCAGCGCCTGCATGTCGGTCTCGCGGATCATCTCGTCTTGTTCGAGGATCGAGAGGCCGTTCTGATCCCTGACCGTGAAGATGGTGCCGTCAAAGCGCCCCTCGGCGCGCGCCTCGGCGG
Source organism: Paracoccaceae bacterium (assembly GCA_026997055.1). Taxonomy (GTDB): domain Bacteria; phylum Pseudomonadota; class Alphaproteobacteria; order Rhodobacterales; family Rhodobacteraceae; genus JAAEUB01. Next base: position 2,931 of record JALWJU010000159.1, read on the forward strand.
CGCGCTTCTGGCTTTCGACCGCCAGCGCGTCGCAATCGTCGCGCGAGAAGCCATATTTCGTGGCGATGATGTCGGCGGAAATCCCCTGGGGGACGAAATAGGTCTTCATCGCCAGGGTCGGGTCGGCGGCAATCGCGCCCCCGTCGCTGCCCATGGGCACCCGGCTCATGCTCTCGACCCCGCCGGCGATATAGGCGTCCCCCGCGCCGCCGCGCACCTGGTTGGCGGCCATGTTCACCGCCTCGAGGCCGGAGGCGCAGAAACGGTTGATGGAGACGCCGGGGATCGATTCGTCAAGCTCGCTGTAGAGCACCGCCGAGCGCGCCAGACACGCGCCCTGCTCGCCGACCTGGGTGACATTGCCCCAGATCACGTCCTCGACCGCGTGGCCCTCGAGATTGTTGCGCTCTTTCAGGGCATTGAGCGCCAGGGCAGAAAGGCGCACCGCGGGCACTTCGTGCAGGCTGCCGTCCTTCTTGCCCTTGCCGCGCGGGCTGCGCACGGCGTCGTAGATATAGGCTTCGTTCATGGTCTTCTCCTTGCAGGATTCAGGCGCGGTCAGCGGGGCTGCCGGGCATCAGGTCATAGGGGTGCTTCCAGCCGGGCGTGGCGGCGATGCGCTCGAGCCAGGCGTCGATATGGGGCCAGTCGGCGCGCTCGAAGCCGAAGGGCTCCGGGTAGTAGAGATAGCCGCAGCAGGAAAGATCGGCGATGGTGAGCCGGTCGCCGACCAGGTATTCGCGATCGGCAAGCGCGCGGTTCAGCACCTTGTAGGCGCTTTTCAGCCGCGCCTGCATGAAGTCGGTGACGGCCGGGTTGCGATGCTTTTCCGGCAGGAAGTTGAGCTGGAAACGCACGCCGCCGATCTGCGAGGAAAACTTGTGATTGTCCCAGAACTGCCAGCGCAGGATCTGGCGCCGCTCCTCGGCCGAGCGCCCGCCGAGCTTGCCGGACTTGGACGAAACATAGTCCTGGATGACGCCGGACTGGGACAGCACGATGTCGCCATCCTCCATCACCGGCACTTCGCCCATCGGGTTGAGGGCCAGGAATTCAGGGGTGCGGGTGGCGCCGTTGAAGAAATCGACAAAGACCGGCTCCCAGTCGAGCCCGGAAAGCTCGAGCGCGAGCGCCGCCTTGTAGGCATTGCCGCTTTCGCCGAAACAGTGGAGCTTGATGGTCATGCCGTGTTCCTTGTGTTGAGGGTGGAGCCGGGGGTTTCACACCCCCGGACCCCCGTGGAGTATTTATGCCAAGATGAAGTAACCGAATATTAACAATAATGGGCTACGAATCGGGGTGCGGTACAGGCTGGAGAGCCGATGACCGCCCAAGGTGAAAACCGCCCCCCCGCTCCGTGCAATGCGCCTGAGCGGGGGGTGTCTTGCGCCCCTGTTTTCATCTTGGCCCAAATACTCCCGCCGGAGGCTCCCCAAACTGGCCGCTTGTCCTGCCGTCATCTCTTGCGCGCCTCCAGTTCGGAATTGAACAGGCGCAGCCGGTGGGTGAGGCGCTCGCTGTCGGTTATGCTGTCGAAGTGCTCGAACAGGAAGGAAAGCGCCTCGCCCTCGTCCAGCCCCGCCTCGTGGGCAAAGCGCCTGAGGCGGCGGTAGCCGTCTTCGGTCATGGCCACCGGGAAGCGGCGGGTGAGGCGGAAGCGTTTGGGCATCGGGTCTCCTCAGAAATCCTCGGGCGCGAGCGCCATCACCGGGTCCGCGCCCGAAAGGATGCGGGCGAGGTGCATCCGGGTGGCGGGCAGCTGGCGTGCGGCATAATAGCGCGCGGTGGCGAGCTTTGTCTCGTAAAACGCCGCGTCAGTCGTGCCCGAGGCCAGCGCCGCGCTGGCCGCCGCCCCCATCCGCGCCCACATGTAGCCCAGCGCCACATGGCCGAACAGGTGCAGAAAGTCGGTCGAGCCGGCCAGCGCCGCGTTGGGGTTCTTCATGCCGTTTTCCATGAAGAACATGACCGCCGCCTGCAGGTCCTTGGAGGCGGATTTGAGCGGGTCGAGCAGGCTTTCCTTCAGCGCCGGGTCGTCTTCATGCGCCTTGATGAAGCCCTTGACGCGCTCGAAGAAGCCCATCATCGGCTTGCCGCCATCGGCGGCGAGCTTGCGGCCCACGAGGTCGAGCGCCTGCACGCCGTTGGCGCCTTCGTAGATCATGGTGATGCGCGCGTCGCGCACATACTGGCTCATCGGGTGCTCTTCGATATAGCCGTGCCCGCCGAAGATCTGCTGGGCCTGGACGCAGGATTCGAAGCCCTTGTCGGTCTGGAAGCCCTTGATCACCGGGGTCAGCAGCGAGATCAGCCCGTGGGCCTCCTGGTCGCCGGTGCGGCTGGCGCGGTCGATAAGCTGGGCGCCCCAGAAGGTGAGCGCGCGCGCGCCCTCGACGAAGCTCTTCTGGTCCATCAGCGCCCGGCGCACATCCGGGTGCACGATCAGCGGATCGGCCGGCCCGTCCGGGTTGACCGGCCCGGTGACGGCGCGCCCCTGCAGGCGCTCCTGCGCATAGGCGCGCGCGGCCTGGTAGGCGGCCTCGGCCAGCGCGTAGCCCTGCAGGCCGACGCCGATGCGCGCTTCGTTCATCATCGTGAACATGGCCTTGAGCCCCTTGTTTTCCTCGCCCAGGAGGGTGCCCACCGCGCCGTCGAAATTCATCACGCAGGTGGCGCTGCCGTGGATGCCCATCTTTTCCTCGAGCGCGCCGACGCTGACGCCGTTGGCAGCGCCAACGCTGCCGTCTTCGTCGATCAGATATTTGGGCACGATGAAGAGCGAGATGCCCTTCGTGCCCGCCGGCGCGCCGGCGATGCGGGCGAGCACGAGGTGGATCACGTTTTCGGCGAGGTCGTTGTCGCCCGCCGAGATGAAGATCTTGGTGCCGGTGATCCTGTAGGTGCCGTCGCCCTGCGGCTCGGCTTTGGTGCGCAGCAGGCCCAGATCGGTGCCGCAATGGGGCTCGGTGAGGTTCATGGTGCCGGTCCATTCGCAGCTGACCATCTTCGGCAGGTAGGTGGCTTTCTGCTGCTCGCTGCCATGGGCGCGGATGGTCGAATAGGCGGCATGGGTCAGGCCCTGGTACATGTTGAAGGCCATGTTGCTGCTCACCCACATCTCGCCCACGGCGGTGCCCAGCAGGTAGGGCATGCCCTGGCCGCCATATTCCGGGTCGCAGTCAAGGCCGGTCCAGCCGCCCTGGCGCATCTGCTCGAAGGCCGCCCTGAAGCCCGTGGGGGTGTGCACGGCGCCGTCTTCGAGCCGGCAGCCCTCGCGGTCGCCCGTGCGGTTGAGCGGCGCGAGCACGTCGCGGGCGAGCTTGCCGGCCTCTTCCAGGACGGCGGCGGTGAAGTCGGGGCTCATCTCCTCGTAGCCGGGGATGTCGGCGCCGGGGGCTTCGAGCACCTCGTTGAGCAAAAAGGCCATGTCGCGGGCGGGCGGGGTGTAGGTGGTCATGTCTGTCTCTGTCTCCGGTTGGCGGATGGGTCATTCGGTGGGGTTGCGGGCCTCGAGTTCGGCGAGCTTCTGCGCGCCCCATTCGAGCTGTTCGGCAAGCTCGGCAATGGCCGCGTCAAGCTCGTCGCGCTTGGCCTTGAGCCTGGCGAGGTGGCGCTGGCCGATCTCGCAGGTGGCGCGTAGCTGGGTCTTCTGCTGGTCGCCCATGTCGTAGAGGTCCAGAAGCTGGCGGATCTCCTCGAGCGAGAAGCCGAATCGCTTGCCCTGCAGGATCAGCTTGAGGCGGGCGCGGTCGCGGCGGGTGAACAGGCGCTTCTGGCCCTCGCGGATCGGGGCGAGAAGCTCCTTGGCCTCGTAAAAGCGCAGCGTGCGGGCGGTGACGCCGTAGGTCTCGACCATTTCGCGGATGGTCATCAGGGCGTCGGGCGTCGGGCTTTCGGGCTTTTCGGGGTCAGGCATCGGGCTTTCCG
>JALWJU010000160.1 GCA_026997055.1 Paracoccaceae bacterium
CGGATGCGCTCGGCGATCTCCACGTCGCGCGGATCGTCCGAAGCCGCCTCGACGCGGATCTCGATCTGCGCCACCGCCCGCCTGCGGGTGGCGAGCACCGCGAGGTAATGCGGGTCGCGCTCCTCGATGATCTCGGCCAGTTCGAGGTAGCGCATCGGGTCGCCCTGGTCGGCCTCGCGCAGGATCGTGGCCAGCCGCAGCGGGTCGAGCCCGTCAGCGGGCGTGCCGGATATCGGCGAGCGGATGCCGGTGACGGTCGGGGCGGCGATCTCGCGCTTGAGTTCGCGCTTGCGCACGGGCTTGCCCCAGCGGTCGAGCAGGACCGGGTCTCGTGCCATGTCAGATACTCCCTTTCAGGCCGGCACCCAGCGGCGGGCGCCACCAGGGCCGGGTTGTGCCCGGATCGTCTTCGGGCCGGTCGGCCATCTCTCCGGGCGGCGGCGGGGTGCTGCGAGAGACCCCGCGCCAGCCATATTCCACCGCCCGCTTGCGCGAGGCGAAATGCGCCAGCGCCAGGGCGATCAGGTAGTCGCCATGGCGCTTCTTGCCCTTCACGCCCTCGCGCAGGGGCGGCACCCGGGGGGTTCCGCGCACCAGGCGGGCGGCGCGGATATCGGCGAGGTGTTCTTCGTCGGGCGCGATGGCGATCCGGTCGTCCTCGAAAGCGGCCTTGAGCGGCGGCATTTCCAGCCGATACCATTCCTCGGTGAACTTCACCGCCCAGATCAGGCCCGGCCCGTCCTCGCTCTCGCGCAGGCCGAAGCGGCGGCCCATTTCCTCGGCCACGATCCAGCCCATGCCGGTGGCGTCAAAGGCGGCTCCCAGCAGGCGCGCCTTCACATGCTCGAGGATCATGCCCACCACCCGGATCTGCTCCTGACCGGGCACGCCGCGCATCTCGACCGATAGCGCTTCCTTGCGTTTCAAGCCCGCTTCAACGGCGAGTAAATCGAACACGGAAAGGTCGGCCACCCGCGCGAAATCGAAGCCGCCGGCATAGCGCGGGGCGAGGTCGAGCCGCCCCAGCGCCTCTTCCAGCTCCTCGAGGAAGGGCGTCATCAGCGATTTCTGTTCCAGCTCCGTGCGCTGCAGGTAGTCCGGCGGCAGTTCGAGGCGCAGGATCGGTGCGTCGCGCGCGGTCATGCGCGCCTCGATCAGCGGCGCGGGCAGCCAGGCGCCGGAGCCGAGGCTCGGAATGCAGAACAGTTCCTCGTCGGCGCCCTCGCCATAGAAGTCGATGATCTCCTGGCGCCAGGCGGCCTCGGCCTCGGGCGACCAGTCCTTGCCGGTGACCAGGCAGATGCGTTGATACAGCCCCTCGCGCAAGGCATCGTCGAGATCGACGCGCATGTGCTTGTATGGCAGGCGGCCGGCGAGGATGTCCTGCACATGGGCGTTGAAGGGGTTTTCGGCGCCGTCATGGGTCGAGCAGACCACCACCTGCCCGCCCCACATCAGGAAGGCCAGCGCCGCCTTCAGAAGCTCTCCCAGGTCATCGACAAAGGCAGCTTCGTCGATGATCACCACGCCCTGCTTGCCGCGCAGGCTGCGCGGGGCCGAGCTCAGCGCCATGATCTCGAAGCCGGAGGCAAAGCGGATGCGGAAGGCGGCCTTGTCGCGGTCGGCAAACAGGTGCTCCTCCACCGCCGAAGCCGCCTGATTGAAGGCGCGCGCCCACATGGCGCAGGCGTCGATGAATTCGCGCGTCATATCCTGGCTGAACGAGATATACATCACATCCATGCCCCCGGCCTCGCGCGCGCGCCCCGCGCGCAGCACCGCATAGGCCGCGAGCCGTAGGCCCAGAACCCGTCAATCTCGCGGGCACAGCGGTACAGGCGCGAAATATCAGGGGTCTGGCGCGTGCCGGACAGGGTGGGCCCCTTTCCAAGCGCGCCGGGCCACTGAGATGAAGCGCCTGCACCGCCCTTCGGGTCCGGCGGATTTGCCCCCTGAATGCGTTGCAGCGGCTTGAAACAGCCCCACTGTTCCGGCACCGCTGCGCCTGTTCAGCGCGCAAATCTGCCGGACTGTGCGCGCGAGATTGACGGGTCCTGGGCCTGGGTCATGCCGATGCGGCGCGACTTCTCGATGAACAGGACCGAGGTGGAGGCGCTGTCCAGAAGCGATACCGCGCGCGCCTGGTAGGGCAGCAGGATCTCGGGCAGGCCGATCTTTTCGACCAGATCGGGCAGGGCTTCGGTGGCGGCGCGCCGCTGCGCCTCCCATTCGGCCTGCGAGAGCGGACCGGAGCCTTGCGCGCGCCCGCTCATGGAGCGACCTCGCGGATTGCGATCAGGTAGGGCTGGCCGCGCCACCAGCTTACAAGGAGGCGCATCCCCAGATGCTCATGGCGCTGCCAGCGACCGAACAAGAAGGCAAGGGCCGCGCGCCATTTCGGCCCGCGCCGCCAGTTGTGATCTCCCACCAGCGCGATCGCGCCAAGTGCAAGGTCGCGCGGATCCATATCTGCGCGCGCCTCAGCCATCGCCCTTCACCCCGAGGATTTCCGCCTTGATCGCCTCCACGGTGGCAGCGCTCATGCCCTGGCTCTTGCCCACGCTCTCGATCGCCTCGGCCGCGCGGCTGCGCTCGGCGGCCTGGATGCGGGCGCGCTCCTTTTCGGCGATCTGCTCGCGGATCCCGGAAGAGGCCATGATGTCCTTCATCATCCGGCCGAGGAAGTGCAGATCCTTCGGGTCGATCTCGTTGCCCTCGTCGATCTGATCCTTCATGTATTTGAAGGCCAGCGTGGTCAGCATCTGGAACAGCACCCCGTGCCGATTGGCCTCATCGGCCAGCCCCGCCTCGGTGATCCACTCGGCCGCCCAGGCGCCTGCCTCCTCCTGGTAGCGCACGAATTCGCGGTATTCCTGCCCGAAGCGCTGCACGCTGGCGCGCGCAAGGCGCAGCTCATGCCCCTCGGCTTCGAGCCGGGCGTTGAGCTCGTCGGCGATCTTCTCATAGCCCGAGAACCCGGCATCCTTCAGCGTCTGGCGCAGCCAGTCGCGGATCTCGGCGGGCAGGCGATCGACTTTCCTGGGCGGCGGCATGGGCGGCCTCCTACTTGCCCGGCCGGGGCCGCTTGACGCCCTCGTGGCGGGCGCGGCCATCGGCGATCTCGAGCCCGCGCTCGGTGGCGGTGACGATGATGAAATCGCCATGGTGATCGAGGCTGACAAAGCCCTGCTCGCCGAGCCAGGCCAGATCGCCGGCCACCTGGTCGCGGGTCGAGGTCACCCCGAAGCCATTGCACACCTCGACCAGGATCGAGGCGTTCGAGGTATATTCCGGGCTGTCGGCCAGAAACTTCAGGATGGTCAGGCGGCGGTGGCGCGCGAGGGTGGAGGTGTAATCGCTCATTTGCGGGCTCCGTCAATCAGGTGGTCTTCGTGGCGGCTGACGATGAGCTCGAGCCGCTCCATGATCTTGGCGTTACCCTCCATCGTGGCCTGCATCTGCCCGATCTTGCCGACCATGCGGGTGATCTCGAGCTGGAGCGCGTGCATGTCGTCCTTGTCGGGCATCACGGTCACGGTCTGCTCCAGCCGGCCAATGCGCCTTTCGAAACCGTCCATCCGCTCGGAGCCGGCGTGAAAGCGTTTGTCCACGTCATGGCGCCGCGTGCGAAACCAGGTGAAGATGATGACGATGACCGAAAGCACCACGGACATGGAGATGGTCGGGTCGAGGGTGAAGTTCATGCGGGCTCTCCGGGCGGGATCAGGAAATGGTCGTATCCGGCGGCGATCAGGCAGGCGGTGCCGTCGGGCCGGGTGAGGGTCAGGCTCCAGCTGTCGGGGCCGCTGTAGAGCTCGAGCACGCCCTGATCGGCGATCAGCCCGGCAAAGCGGCGCCGCTCGTCGAAGGCATCGCGCAGCAACGCGCGCATGTCGGCGGCAGGCGCGCAGCGCGGCATCTGGCGCGGCGTATCCTGCGCCGGGGCCGGCTGGGCGAAGAGCGCCGCCAGAAGGATGAACGCAAGCCGCTTCATCGCCCGCCTCTCAGTCCGGCCAGCGCCGGGTTGGGATCGGTGGCGGCGGCTTCGACCGCCTCGAGGCTCAGCGCCGCATCGGTCGCGGTATCGGCAACGGCCGGGGTCGCGGGGCCTGCGCGCAGCCCGTCAAGCGCGGCGAGACTGTCGAGCACCACCGGCACCCCTCCGGCCACCCCGGCAAGGCGGGCCTGCATCTCCTGCACCTTGGCCTGGTAGCGCCCGCCGAAATAGAAGGTGACGATGGCCAGCACCACATACCAGAATTCGCTCGGAATGATCGCCCAGGAGGTAAAGACCTCGGCCGCGCCCACCGGGTCGCGCGCGGTCCAGATCAGCAGCCCGAACACTCCCATCACCAGGAGCGGGCGCGGCAGGCGGTTGACCCCGTCCATCAGCCGGTCGAACCGGCCGCGCTTGCCGCGCCAGCCGAACTCGGCGGCCATCTGCTGGAGCGTGGCGCTGTCGAGCCCATAGGCCCGCGCTGCCTGGGCCTCAGCATTGGGGCGGAACACCTCGGCGGTGTCGCGGATCACGTTTCGCCCGCCGCCGAACAGCACTGCCAGAAGCTGGCCGATCATCCCCCCGCTCATCCCCATGCCGCGATCCTCGCCTGAAACTCTGCATCGCTCAGGTGGTATTCAGGGCTGATGAAGGCCTCGGCCCGCTTGATCCAGCCTCCCTTGCCGCCGGCGCGCGTCACGCAATACTTGCGGCTTGCCGGGCGCCGGTCGGCGAGGCGGAAATAGTAATTGCGCCGGGCAATGCCGTAGGCGTCGGCGAGACGTCTGGCCCCCACCTCCGGGCGCGCGGCAACCCGAGCCGTGGCCTCGACGGTCTGCGGGCCGATCGCCCCGTCCACCGCCACATCCTCGCCCATCTCCCGAAGCAGCCGCTGCAGGATCTTCACCGCATTCGCACCGGCATTCACATACATGTCGAAAACCGAGGGCTGCAGTGCCTTGGGCAGGAGGTCGATCCGGGGCCGGCGGTAATAATGCTCGATGAAGATCGCCTCGGCGTCGGCGCGGCTGAGTGCGCGCACATCGGCCACATCGACCCGGCCGTCGCCGGTCTTGTCGATCCCGAGCCGGCGCAGCGTGCCGATGGTCACGCCATATTTGGTCGCGCCGCCCGGATCATCAGGGTCATTGACAAAGCCGCCTTCACGGGCGACGATTTCACGGGCGATATCCTGAACGGACGGCATGGAAGGGCTCCTGTCTGGGTTGTGACAAGATTGCCCTTCAAGAGGCGCGCAAAACACCCACAAGGGTTTGCGGGGGATGGTTTGCGGGGGTCTTCTCAGAAAAGGCTGAGCTGGGGATCTTCGCCCGTGCTTTCGCCGCCCCCCTTCCTGAGCCAGCCGCGCACGGCCACGTCTGATACATGCAGCCGGCGGGCGATCTCGGCCACCGACAGACCCTGGGCGCGCAGCACCCGGGCAATCCATGGCTTGGCCGTGGGGATGCGCCGCGGCACCCGGAGCCCGGAGCGGGCGAGCTCGGCTGCGCGTTTCTGTCCGATGGCGCGGGAAATACGGCTGTCCGGGCGCGGCCGCTGCGACAGGTAAAGCTCGGCCCCACCGAAATTCAACAGAAAATCCACCGCCCCCTCGGTGCCGAGCACCTCGACAAAGGGCGCCACATGGGCGGGGGGCGGCGGCAGGCGGCTCATGGGCGCACCCGCTGCTTGCGCGGCTTGCGCTGGAGCGTGTCGCGCTCCTTGCGCACCACGGTCACCAGCGCGCCGCCGGCCAGGCGATAGACGAAGCCGTCGATCACCACCGCGCAGGCGCCGGCGCGCGTGGCCGGGTCCACCTGCCGGGCAAGCTCGAGGCGCAGCGCCTCGATATCGAGCTCGCAGACCCGCTCCAGGTAGCGCACGACCGCATGATCGGTGATCTTCGTCAGCGGCTTCTTCATCGCTCCACCTCGATCAGCTCATGAAGCAGAGTGATGACGGCGGCCCGGTATTCGATCCCGTATTCCAGGGCGCGCGCGGTTACGTCCTTGGCTGCGGCGTGAAACAGGTCTGTGAATTCCTGCAACACACCTTCATCCGAGACCGCCTTGACGATTTCCGAAGGGCGCAGAGGGTGGGAATGCGCGCGATAACGCACCAATGCCAGAAGCAGCGCGCCGGCATACAGAGAGTGCTGGCGGATAGCACCAGGTGGGAATATGGGCAATTCACCGGATTCCAGTATCTTCGTGTGGCGCTTGGGCACGCGCCCACGCCGCCGCCAGCAGGCGATTGTCGACTTACCAATATCCATTTTCCTGGCGAGATCGGAATTGTTGCTCGCGCCATAAACGGCACGAAGCTCATCGATGATCTTGTCCACATTGCTCATCGCTCCACCTCCACGCCGGCGCGCTCGCACCAGTCGCGGAGCGCGCGGATCACCGCATTGATCCGGCCCGCGTCACGAAGCGCGTCCACGTCGATCGGCACATTGCCCCAGCTGGCGCCGAAACGCGCGCGGATGAAGGCATTGAGCCCGTCCCGGCCGGGCCGCTCCAGCACCCCGGCCTCGCCCAGGAGCCGCCAGAGCACGTGAATGAGGCGCAGATCGGCGCGCGGCGCGCGGGCATGGCGGCCGCCCTCGGGGCGGAATCCGCGCGCCTTCAGCGCCTCCACCACCTGCCTCAGATCGGCCTCGTCCATGTCGCGCTGGCTCGCCTTGCCGGTCGCCACCAGCTGCAGCTCGCGCCGGGTCTCCTCATCGAGCCCCAGCTCGCGGCAGCCCACATGGATCAGCTTCTGGAGATTGCGGCGGGTCATATTTCCCCCACGCTTCCCTTGATCATGTTCTGAAGACGCACGATCTGGGCGCCATGGATCAGAG
>JALWJU010000161.1:0-6643 GCA_026997055.1 Paracoccaceae bacterium
ACCGGCACCAGCGTGGTGCAGGCGATCTCCTCGCGCCGGCCCGAATAGGTGCAGGCGAGGGTCAGGCTGGCTTCGGCCATGTCGGCAAGCTCCCGTGACAGGTAGAGCGGCACCCCAAGCTCGATCAGCCGCTTCTGGATGCGCGCCTGCTCCAGCGTGTGCTCGCTCCAGGGCGCAACCATCGGCGCGGGGGTGACGAAGGCCACCTCGCGCCCGGAGAGGGCGAGCAGTTCCGCCAGCAGGCTTGCGAGATAGAAGCGGTCGTCGTCATAGATCACCACCGGCCCCGGCGCTTCCACCGCCTCGGCACCGCGTGCGAGCAACGCATCCGGACTGACCAGGCGGGCGGGGTCGAGAAAGGCGAGCGGCAAGCGGTGCCGGCGGCCGGCCCCGTCCACGCGCCAGCGCGCGCCGGTGGCAATCGCCACATGGGGGTGCCCCAGTTCCAGCACGTCTTCGGCCTCAAGCGGGCTTTCGAGGTGGAGCGAGACGCGCGCGCTCTGGCGCAGTTGCCACAGGCGCCCGTCCCTGAGGCGCGCCCAGGCGGCAAGGCCGGGCAGCGCGCTTTCGCGCGTGACGCGCCCGCCCCACTGGTCCGAGGCCTCGGCCAGGGTCACTTCCGCGCCCCGGCGCATAAGCGTCAGCGCCGCCTCCAGCCCCGCCGGGCCGCCGCCGATCACCAGGTGGCGCTCGGGTGCGGCGAGCGGCGTCACCCGCTCCGGGTGCCAGCCCCGGCGCCATTCCTCGCCGATGGTCGGATTCTGGGTGCAGCGCATGGGCACGTTGGTATTGTCGCCCGAGACGCAGATATTGCAGCCGATACATTCGCGGATCTCCCCGAGCCGGCCGCTGCGGACCTTTTCCGGCAGGAACGGATCGGCGATCGAGGGGCGGGCGGCGCCGATCAGGTCGAGATGGCCCGAGCGGATCAGCCGTGCCATGGTGTCGGGCGAGGTGTAGCGCCCCACGCCGACCACCGGCTTGCTGGTCACCTGCTTGACGAAGCGCGTATAGGGCTCCTGGTAGCCCTCCTGCGAAAAGCGCGCGCTCTGGCTGTCATTGGCCCAGTCGGAGAGGTTCACGTCCCACAGGTCGGGCTCTTCGGCGAGGGCCTCGATGATCTCGCGCGCCTCGCCGTCATGGCGGATTCCGGCTTCGCCCAGAAGCTCGTCCACCGCCAGCCGCACGGCAATGGCGCAGCTGTCGCCCACCGCGTCGCGGGTATCGGCCAGCACCTCGCGGAAAAGGCGCAGGCGGTTTTCGAGCGAGCCGCCATATTCGTCGCTGCGGTGGTTGTGGCGCCTGAGCAGGAAGTGCTGCAAGAGGGTCATGTCGTGGCCGGCATAGACATAGATGATGTCGAACCCGGCCTCGCGCGCGCGCAGGGCGGCCTCGCGGTGCCAGCGGCGAAAGGCGGCGATGTCGGCCTTGTCCATGGCCCGGGCCTGCACCGGGTCGTTGCTGTCAACGGGGGCCGGGGAGGGGGCCAGCGGCAGCGCGCGCGAATGGCGGTTGGCGGTGTGCAGGCCGTTATGGGCCAGCTGGATCGCGGCGAGGCTGCCATGTTCGTGGATCGCCTCGGCAACGAGGCTGAGCGCGGGCAGATCGCGCGCATCCCACAGGCGGGCCTCGTTGGCCGGGGTCAGGTCGGAGCTCGGGTGGATCTCGGTCTCCTGGGTCGAGACCACGCCCCAGCCGCCCTCTGCCTTGATCGCGCGCAGGCGGGCCTCGGCCTGCGGGTAGCGGTGGCCCATGCCGGTGCAGTGGGGCACCTGGTAGAAGCGGTTGGGCGCCACAAGCGGTCCGATCCGCACCGGCTCGAACAGGATGTCGTAGGGAGAGGGGGGCATCGGCTGCGTCCTTTCGCAGCTGCCAGCGCGGCGACCGGCGCTTCAGGCAAAGGCGGCTTCCAGGGCGATTTCCACCATCTCGGAAAAGCTCCGCTCGCGCTCCGAAGAGGGCAGGGCCTCGTGGGTGAGCAGGTGGTCGGAGACGGTGACGATCGCCAGCGCGCGGATACCGTGGCGGGCGGCGAGGATGTAGAGCTCGGCCGCTTCCATCTCGACCCCGAGCACGCCGTGGCGGATCAGCTGCTCCTGAAGATCGTCGCGCTCGTCATAGAAGGTGTCCGAGGAATAGAGCCCGCCCACATGGGCGCGCACGCCGCGGCGCTCGGCCGCTGCCACCGCGGCGCTGAGCAGCGACCAGTCGGCGCAGGGGGCGAAATTCAGCTCGCGCAGGATGGTCGCCGAAGGCGTGGACACCGAGGAACAGGCCATGGCGATGATCAGGTCGCGGATCGCCACATGCTTCTGCATCGCCCCGGCGCTGCCGATGCGGATCAGGGTCCTGGCGCCGTAATCGCGGATCAGTTCGTTGGCATAGATCGAGAAGGAGGGCATCCCCATGCCCGAGCCCTGCACGCTGACCCGGTTGCCCCGCCAGGTGCCGGTAAAGCCCAGCATCCCGCGCACCTCGTTGACCAGCCGGGCGTCTTCGAGAAAGTTCTCCGCCACCCAGCGCGCGCGGTAGGGGTCGCCCGGCATCAGCACGGTTTCGGCGATCTCTCCCGGCTCGGCACCGATGTGAATGGTCATGGGGTCTCCTCCTGCTCTTTCTCGCCGCCCGCCTTGGCGCCCTCGTCGCTTACCCCGGCGCCCTCGTCGCCCGGGGTCCGCGTTCGCGCCTGCCTTCCGCTCGGCGCCCGGGCGCGGTCGGGGTGGTTCCCGGCTTTCGGTCAGTATTTTCCGCGCCGTGGCGGATTGCAAGACCCGCACCCGGGCTTTCCGGCGCCTGCGTGTGCCGGCGGAGGGACGATGGCGAAAGGGGCGCTCATGCGGGGATCGTCCGGGGAGCGTCCGGGGATCGAGGCGCGCCAGGATGCCCCTGACCGCCGGCCTTTCGGAAGCGGCGAAAATGCCGCCCGCCCGCGGGCCTATCCCTTGCCCGCCGCTTTCTTCAGCCCTTCGACCAGCAGGCTCAGCAGGCGCGCATAATTTCCTCCCGTCAGGGTGCCGTCGGCGCCGAACTGTTCCTCGGCGGCGGCCACCATCACTTCGGGGCCTGTCAGCAGGCGCGGGCGGAACGGATTCATGGCCAGGCGCAGGGCGAATTGCGCCCGCGCGCCTCCTTCCCGGCCCGCCGCCGCCGAGACGATCGCCACGGGCTTGTCGCGCCAGGGGTTGCCTTCCGTCCGGCTGATCCAGTCGAGTCCGTTCTTCAGCACGCCCGGGAAGCTCTTGTTGTATTCGGGGGTGGCGATCAGCACCGCATCGGCATCGGCGATCTGCCCGGCCAGGTGCCGCACTGGCTGCGGGATGCCTTCGGCCTCTTCGAGGTCGCTGTCGTAGAGCGGCAGGCGCAGGTCGCCCAGCGTCAGGCGCGCGTCCCCCAGCCGGGCAGCTTCGTGCAGCAGGCGCGTGTTCCAGGATTCCTTGCGCAGGGAGCCCGACAGGCCCAGCAGATTGAAATCGGTCATTTGATTCCTCTCATCCCATTTTCGCGATGTCATGTCGCCCGGCATTTCGCCCCATATTGCCATTGCGCGTCCGATCGGCAAGACTCGAGGCATGACAAAGCGAGGTATCCGATGACCCTTGAACTCGTGACCATCCCCTGCCTGGCCGACAATTACGCCTTTCTGCTGCATGACGGCGAAAGCCGCCGGACCCTGCTGGTGGATGCGCCCGAAAGCTGGCCGATCGTCGCCGCGCTCGAGGCGCGCGGCTGGACGCTCACCGATGTCCTTCTGACGCACCACCATTACGACCATGTGGACGGGCTTGACGACCTGCGACAGGCCTTCAGCCTCGAGGTGACCGGGGCGGCGGCCGATGCCCACCGCCTGCCGAAGCTCGACCGCGCCGTATCAGGTGGCGAGACGTTCGACTGGTCGGGCCACGCGGTCGCGGTGCTCGATGTGCCCGGCCACACGCTGGGCCATGTGGCCTATTACATCGCCGATGCCGGCGCGGTCTTTACCGGCGACAGCCTGATGGCGCTGGGCTGCGGGCGGCTGTTCGAGGGAAGTGCGGCGCAGATGTGGGAGAGTCTCGGGCGTATCGCCGCCCTGCCCGGCGATACGCGGGTCTGTTCGGGGCATGAATATACCGAGGCCAACGGCGCCTTTGCGCTGACCGTCGAGCCCGGCAACGAGGCGCTGGTGGCGCGCATGGCGGAGGTCCGGGCGCTCAGGGCGAAGGGCGATGCGACGGTGCCCTCGCTTCTGGCGCTGGAAAAGGCCACCAATCCCTTCCTGCGGGCGGATTTGCCGCAGGTGAAGGCGGCGCTGGGCATGGAAGGGGCGCAGGATGCGGAGGTGTTTGCCGAGATTCGCCGCCGCAAGGACGATTTCTGAAGGGATTTTGAAAGGATTTCGCCTGCTGGCGCAGGCGACCCGTGCGGGGGCGCTGCCCCCACACCCCCGGAGTATTGCCGGAAAGATGAAAGGCCTTGTCCGGCACCGGGGCTGTTGCGCGCAATTGTGAGCAGAAAAGGGTTGAACATTCGCCGTAAACACCGAACTTTAAGGATATGCGGAGAAAGTGGGTAACGGATCGGCCCGATCGGTCCGGTCCCGCCCCAAGACGGAGAGATGCAGGTGCCATCATTCTCGAACACGCTCGAACAGGCCATTCACGCCGCCCTTGCCCTGGCCAATCATCGCCGCCATGAGCTGGCGACCTTGGAGCATTTGCTGCTGGCGCTGATCGACGAGCCGGATGCCTCGCGCGTGATGCGCGCCTGTGCGGTCGATCTCGAGGTCCTGCGCAAGGATCTGGTGACGTTCATCGACGAGGAGCTGACCACGCTGGAGACCGATGTCGAGGGCAGCGAGGCGGTGCCCACGGCGGCCTTTCAGCGGGTGATCCAGCGCGCGGCGATTCATGTGCAGAGTTCCGGGCGCTCCGAGGTGACCGGGGCCAATGTGCTGGTGGCGATCTTTGCCGAGCGCGAATCGAATGCGGTGTTCTTCCTCTCCGAGCAGGAGATGACCCGCTATGATGCGGTGAATTTCATCGCCCATGGGGTGGCCAAGGACCCGCGATTCGGCGAAGCGAGGCCGGTGAGCGGCACCCCCGCATCTGGGGAGGATTTCGACGAGGTGATTTCCGGCACCGGGGAGGAGGCTCCGGAAACCGCTCTCGGCAAATATTGCGTCAATCTCAACCGCAAGGCGGAGGAGGGCGATATCGATCCGCTGATCGGGCGCGACCACGAGGTGGAGCGCTGCATTCAGGTGCTGTGCCGCCGGCGCAAGAACAACCCGCTTCTGGTGGGCGATCCCGGCGTGGGCAAGACCGCCATCGCCGAGGGGCTCGCGCGTCGGATCACCGCCGGGGAGACCCCGGAGATTCTCGCCGAAACCACGATCTATTCGCTCGACATGGGGGCGCTTCTGGCCGGCACCCGCTATCGCGGCGACTTCGAAGAGCGGCTGAAAGCGGTGATGAAGGAGCTGGAGGAGCACCCCAATGCGGTGCTGTTCATCGACGAGATTCATACGGTGATCGGAGCGGGTGCCACATCGGGGGGCGCGATGGATGCCTCGAACCTGCTCAAGCCTGCGCTGCAGGGCGGCAAGCTGCGCTGCATGGGCTCGACCACCTACAAGGAATTCCGCCAGCATTTCGAAAAGGACCGGGCGCTGAGCCGCCGTTTCCAGAAGATCGACGTGAACGAGCCTTCGGTCGAGGACACGGTGAAGATCCTGCAGGGGCTCAAGCCCTATTTCGAGGAGCATCACCGGGTCAGGTACACTTCCGAGGCGCTGCGCCTGGCGGTCGAGCTTTCGGCCCGCTACATCAATGACCGCAAGCTGCCGGACAAGGCCATCGACGTGATCGACGAGGTCGGCGCGGCTCAGCACCTGCTGCCGGCCAGCAAGCGGCGCAAGTCGATCACCGGTCGCGATATCGAGGCGGTGGTCGCCAAGATTGCCCGTATCCCGCCCAAGAGCGTCTCCAAGGACGACCGCGAGGCGCTGCGCGACCTGGAAGCCTCGCTCAAGCGTGTGGTGTTCGGCCAGAACGGCGCCATCGAGGCGCTGGCCAGCGCCATCAAGCTCAGCCGCGCCGGGCTGCGCGAGCCGGAAAAGCCGATCGGCAATTATCTGTTTACCGGCCCCACCGGCGTGGGCAAGACCGAGGTCGCCCGCCAGCTGGCCGATATCCTGGGGGTCGAGCTTCTGCGCTTCGACATGTCTGAATACATGGAGAAGCACGCCGTCAGCCGCCTGATCGGCGCACCGCCGGGCTATGTGGGTTTCGACCAGGGCGGCCTGCTCACCGACGGGGTGGACCAGCAGCCCCATTGCGTGCTTCTGCTCGACGAGATCGAGAAGGCGCATCCGGATGTCTACAACATCCTGCTTCAGGTGATGGATCATGGCGAACTGACCGACCATAACGGGCGCACGGTCAATTTCCGCAACGTGGTGCTGATCATGACCTCCAATGCCGGCGCGGCCGAGCAGGCGAAGGCTGCAATCGGCTTCGGCCGCGACCGGCGCGAGGGCGAGGATACGGCAGCGGTGGAGCGCATGTTCACCCCCGAATTCCGCAACCGGCTGGATGCGATCATCAGCTTCGCGCCGCTCTCCAAGGAGGTGATCCTGCAGATCGTCGAGAAATTCGTGCTGCAA
>JALWJU010000161.1:6653-6835 GCA_026997055.1 Paracoccaceae bacterium
CCGTGCCGCCGCCGAGTGGATCGCCGATCACGGCTATGACGAACGCATGGGCGCGCGGCCCCTGAGCCGGGTGATTCAGGAGCATGTCAAGAAGCCGCTGGCCGAAGAGCTTCTGTTCGGCAGGCTCGCCAAGGGCGGGCTGGTGCAGGTGGGCGTGAAGGACGGGGCGCTGGATATCAGGA
>JALWJU010000162.1 GCA_026997055.1 Paracoccaceae bacterium
AGGAGAGCCAGGGCAACGCGCTCGCCATCGCCTGCGCCGTGGCCGCCGCGCGCACCGGGCGGCCCTGCAAGATGCGCTATGACCGCGACGACGACATGGCGATCACCGGCAAGCGGCACGATTTCCGCATCCGCTACCGGGTGGGCTACGACGACAGCGGCCGCCTGCTCGGGGTGGACTTCACCCATTACGCGCGCTGCGGCTGGTCGGCGGACCTGTCGCTGCCGGTCGCCGACCGGGCGATGCTGCACGCGGCCAATGCCTATGACATCCCGGCGATGCGCATCGAGAGCCACCGGCTGAGGACCCACACCGCCTCCGCCACCGCCTTTCGCGGCTTTGGCGGGCCGCAGGGGATGCTCGGGATCGAGCGGGTCATGGACCATGTGGCCCACGCGCTGGGCAAGGATCCGGCGGCGCTGCGAAGGCTCAATTTCCACAGCGCCGATCCGGCGCGGCCCACGCGCACCCATTACGGCCAGAAGGTCGAGGATTTCGCCCTGCACGAGATGGTCCCGGCCCTGCTCGAGCGCGCCGACTACGACGCGCGCAAGGCCGCCATCGCCCGCTGGAACGCGGAAAATCCCGTGCTCAAGCGCGGGCTTGGCTTCAACCCGGTGCAGTTCGGCATTTCCTTTACCCTCAGCCATCTGAACCAGGCCGGGGCGCTGGTGCATATCTATCAGGACGGCTCCGTGCACCTAAATCACGGCGGCACCGAGATGGGCCAGGGGCTCAATCAGAAGGTGGCGCAGGTGGCCGCTTCGGTGCTCGGCGTGGGGCTCGAAAGCGTGCAGATCACCGCGACCGATACCGCCAAGGTGCCCAATACCTCGGCCACCGCCGCCTCTTCCGGCTCCGATCTCAACGGCATGGCGGTCAAGGCCGCCTGCGACAAGCTGAAGAAGCGCCTGACCCGCTTTCTCGCCAATCACTGGGGGGTGAAGCCCGCGCGGATCAGCTTCGAGGGCGGCGAGGTGCACGCCGGGCGCAAATCCATGCCCTTTGCCGAGGCTGCGCGGCTGGCTTACGAGGCGCGCATCGGCCTCTCGGCCACGGGCTTCTACCGCACGCCGAAGCTCAGCTGGGACCGCGCGGCGGGGCGCGGGCGGCCGTTCTACTACTTCGCCTACGGGGTGGGGCTGACGGAAGTCGCGGTCGATACGCTGACCGGCGAATACCGCATCCTGCGCACGGATCTTCTGCACGATGCGGGAGCGAGCCTGAACCCGGCGCTCGATATCGGCCAGGTCGAGGGCGCCTATGTGCAGGGGGCGGGGTGGCTCACGACCGAAGAGCTGGTCTGGGACGGCGCCGGGCGTCTGATGACCCATGCGCCCTCCACCTACAAGATCCCCGCCTGCACCGACCGTCCCGATATCTTCAACGTCGCGCTCTGGGATGGCGAAAACCGGGAGCCGACCATCTTTCGCTCCAAGGCCGTGGGCGAGCCGCCGCTGATGCTGGGGATCTCGGCCTTTCTGGCGCTGTCGGATGCCGTCTCGGCCTGCGGCAGCGCCTATCCGGCGCTCGACGCTCCGGCCACGCCCGAGCGGGTGCTGGCGGCGATCCGGCGGGTGCAGGCGTGAGCTTCGATGTCGCAGCCCTGCGCCGCGCGCTGGCGCGCCGCGCGCGCGTGGTTCGTGTGGTGGTGGCCGAAGTGCAGGGCTCGGCCCCGCGCGAAGCGGGCGCGGCGATGCTGGTCTGGGAGGACGGGCAGCAAGGCACGATCGGCGGCGGCGCGCTCGAATACGAGGCCGCCGCGCGCGCCCGCGCCCTGCTGGAAAAGGGCCGGGGCGCGGAACTCACGCGCCTGCCGCTGGGGCCTGCGCTGGGCCAGTGCTGCGGCGGGGCGGTGGTGCTTCTGAGCGAGGTTTTCTCGGCGGATGATCTGGAACGCATTGAAAAATCAGAAGTTTTCGCGCGCCCCGTGACGGGTGACGAGATGCCCCTGCGGGTGCGCCGCCTGCTGGCCGAGGCGCGCGAATCCGGGGCGCGCCCCCGGCCCGCGCTTCTCGATGGCTGGATGGTCGAGCCGGTGCGCCGGCCCGCCGCGCCGCTCTGGATATACGGCGCGGGCCATGTGGGCCGGGCGCTGGTGGATGTGATCACGCCTCTGGAGGATTTTGTGATCACATGGATCGACACCAGCCCCGACCGCTTCCCCGAGACAGTGCCCGAAGGGGTCACGATCCTGCCTGCCGCGGCGCCGCAGCGCACGCTCGCCCGCGCGCCGCGCGACGCCCACCACCTGATCCTCACCTACAGCCACGCGCTCGATCTCGAGCTTTGCCATGCGCTGCTCGGCCACGGCTTTGCCAGTGCCGGGCTGATCGGCTCTGCCAGCAAATGGGCGCGGTTTCGCCGCCGCCTGGCCGCCCTTGGCCACGCCCCCGAGGCGATCGGGCGCATCACCTGCCCGATCGGCGACAAGCGCCTCGGCAAGGCCCCGCAGGCGATTGCCATCGGCGTGGCCGCGCAGCTACTGAAGACAACAAACCAGCAAACCGACAGGGAAACCGACCATGAGCGAGACCCGCGCCACAGAGCCCGCGCTGCTCGACCTTGAGGGGCTGACCAAGGCCTATCCCGGCGTGGTGGCCAATGACGACGTGTCCTTCGCCATCCGGCCCGGCGAGATCCATGCGCTGCTGGGCGAGAACGGCGCCGGCAAATCGACCCTGGTCAAGATGATCTACGGCCTGGTCAAGCCCGACCGGGGCCGGATGACCATGCGCGGCGCGCCCTTTGCCCCGGCGAGCCCTGCCGCGGCGCGCGCCGAGGGGGTGGCAATGGTGTTTCAGCACTTCTCGCTGTTCGAGGCGCTGAATGTCGCCGAGAATATCGCGCTGGGCATGGACCACCCGCCGCCGCCGCGCGAACTGGCAGGCCGCATCCGCGAGGTCAGCGCGGCCTATGGCCTGCCGCTGGACCCGGCCCGGCGGGTGGGCGACCTTTCGGCGGGCGAGCGCCAGCGGGTCGAGATCGTCCGCTGCCTTTTGCAGGATCCGAAGCTGCTGATCATGGACGAGCCCACCAGCGTGCTGACCCCGCAGGAGGTGGAGATCCTGTTTCGCACCCTGCGCAAGCTCGCGGGCGAGGGCACGGCGATTCTCTATATTTCGCACAAGCTCGAGGAGATCCGCGCGCTTTGCGAACACGCCACCATCCTGCGCCTGGGCCGGGTGGTGGATACCTGCGATCCGCGCCAAAAGAGCGCGCGCGAACTGGCCGAGATGATGGTGGGCGAGGAGCTGCATGTGCCGGTGCGCGAGGCGGGCGCGCCGGGCGAGGTGGCGCTGGAGATTCGGGCGCTGTCGATGCCGCCGGCGAGCGAGTTCGGCACGCCTTTGCGCGACATTTCGCTGACATTGCGCAAGGGCGAGGTGCTGGGGATCGGCGGGGTGGCCGGCAACGGGCAGGACGAGCTTCTGGCCGCGCTTTCCGGCGAGAGCCTCGCGCCTGCGGGCACGATCCGGCTCGCGGGACGGGACATCTCCCGCCTCTCGCCCAACCAGCGCCGCGCGCTGGGCCTTCTGGCCGCGCCCGAGGAGCGGCTGGGCCATGCGGCCGCGCCCGACATGAGCCTCACCGAAAACGCCCTGCTCACCGGCGCGGTACGCGAGCGCCTCACCCGGCGCGGCTTCATCGACTGGGCGCGCACGCGCGACTTTGCCGGGCGCATCATCGAGGCTTTCGACGTGCGCACGCCGGGGCCGGAAAATGCCGCGCGCGCGCTTTCGGGGGGCAATCTGCAGAAATTCGTGATCGGTCGCGAGGTCTTGCAGGCCCCCGACGTGCTGGTGGTGAACCAGCCCACCTGGGGGGTGGATGCCTCCGCAGCCGCCGCCATCCGCCAGGCGCTGCTGGATCTGGCCGGCGAGGGCGCGGCGGTGGTGGTGATCAGCCAGGATCTGGACGAGCTCATGGAGATCAGCGACCGTTTCACCGCCCTCAATGAAGGCCGGCTCGCCGAGCCGCGCCCGATGCGGGGGCTGAGTATCGAGGAGATCGGGCTGATGATGGGCGGGGCCCACGATCTGGAGGTGAGCGCATGATGTTTCGACTGGAAAAACGCCCCTCGCCCTCGCGCCTCTGGGCCGCGGCGACGCCGGTACTGGCGGTGGTGGCGACGATGATCGCCGGCGGGGTGATGTTCTGGCTGCTGGGCAAGGACCCCTTCGAAGCCATTCGCATCATTTTCTGGGACCCGCTGTTTCACGAGACCTTCGGCCCCTATTCGCGCCCGCAATTGCTGGTGAAGGCCGGGCCGCTGATCCTGATCGCCATTGGCCTGTCGCTGGGTTTCAGGGCCGGGATCTGGAATATCGGCGCAGAGGGGCAGTATATAATGGGCGCAATCATCGGCGCGGGGCTGGGGCTGGCCTTCTATCCCACCGAGAGCCGGCTGATCTTTCCGCTGATGGTGCTGGCCGGCGCCTTCGGCGGCTGGCTCTGGGCGATGATCCCGGCGCTGCTCAGGGTGAGGTTCGGCACCAACGAGATCCTGGTGAGCCTGATGCTGGTCTATGTGGCCGAGGCGTTTCTGGCTTCGGTCTCGCAGGGCCTGCTGCGCAATCCCGACGGCATGGGCTTCCCCGGCAGTCGCAATTTCAAGGATTATCCGGCCGCGCATAATGGCGAGATACTGGCCGGCACGGGGATGCATTGGGGGGTCGCGGCGGCGCTGGTCGCAGTGATCTTCGCCCATGTGCTGCTCAGCCGCCACATGCTGGGCTTTCAGGTGCGCCTGAGCGGCGAGGCCCCGCGCGCGGCGCGGTTTGCGGGGGTGAGGCCCGCGCGCCTGGTGCTGTTCTGCCTTGGCATGAGCGGGGCGCTGGCGGGCATGGCCGGGCTCTTCGAGGTGAGCGGGCCGGCCGGCCAGATCAGCATCGACTTCAATTCGGGCTATGGTTTCACCGCGATCATCGTCGCCTTTCTGGGCCGGCTCAATCCGCTGGGCATATTGCTCGCGGGCCTGCTGATGGCGCTCACCTATATCGGCGGCGAACTGGCCAGCCTGATGCTGGGCATCCCGGCGGCGGCGATCCAGCTGTTCCAGGGGATGCTGCTCTTTTTCCTGCTGGCGATGGACATTTTCACCAATTTCCGTATCCGCCTGAAGAAACCGGAGGCCGCGTGATGGACCTGACTTCGATCAACCCCGTCCTGCTCGTCGCCAGCCTGATGGTGGCCGCGACCCCGATCCTGCTGGCGGCTATCGGCGAACTGGTGGTGGAAAGGGCGGGCGTGCTGAACCTGGGCGTCGAGGGGATGATGATCACCGGCGCGGTGGTGGGCTTTGCCATTGGCGTCAATACCGGCAGCCCGGCGCTGGGCTTTGTCGCCGCCGCCGCCGGGGGCGCGGCGCTGTCGCTGCTGTTCGGCCTGCTGACGCAATATCTGCTGTCGAACCAGGTGGCGACGGGGCTCGCGCTGACGCTCTTCGGGCTGGGGCTGAGCTCGCTGATCGGCAAGCCCTATGAGGGAATCAAGTCGCCCACCCTGCAGAAGCTCGATCTCGGCCCGCTCGGCGATCTGCCCATCGTCGGCCCGATCCTGTTCGGCCATGATCCGATGGTCTATGTGAGCCTGCTCATGGTGCTGGGCGTCTGGTGGGGGCTGAAGCATACCCGCGCCGGGCTGATCCTGCGCGCGGTGGGCGAAAACCACGACGCGGCGCATGCACTCGGCTACAAGGTGGTGCGGGTGCGCATGGCGGCGATTGCCTTTGGCGGCGCCTCGGCGGGGCTGGGGGGCGCCTATATCTCGCTGGTCAGGGTGCCGCAATGGGTCGAAGGCCTCACCGCGGGCGCCGGCTGGATCGCGCTGGCGATCGTGGTCTTCGCCTCCTGGCGGCCGTGGCGGGCGCTGCTCGGGGCCTATCTCTTTGGCGGGGTCACGGTGCTGCAGCTGAACCTGCAGGCGGCGGGGCTGGCAATCCCGGTGGAATATCTCTCGATGAGCCCCTATGTGGTGACCATCCTGGTGCTGGTGCTGATCTCGGCACGCGGCCGGCACGGGGCACCGGGCTCGCTCGGGCGCATCTTTCACAGCACCGGATAGCGGGGGGCAGGCAGGTGAAACGCTCGGAAATCATCCAGCTCCTCGACGGAACCCACCCCGAGCGCAGCGATGCCATCGCCTGGGCGATGAACGGGCTGATCATCCTCTCGGCCATTGCCATCGCGCTGGAGACGGAGCCCGGCCTGCCCGCCGGGCTGCAGCTGTGGCTTTACCGCTTCGAAGTCCTGCTGCTGGCAATTTTCGCGGCCGAATACGCCCTGCGTATCTGGGCCAGCGAGCGGCGGCTGCGCTACATCTTCAGCTTCTGGGGAGTCATCGACCTGCTCAGCTTCCTGCCCGCCGTGGTACTGCTCACGCCCGAATGGCAGGCGGTGCGGGCCTTTCGCCTGCTCAGGCTGGTGCGGCTGTTCAAGCTGTTCCGCTCGCTTCATGCGCTGGAGCGGCTGGTGGCGGCCTTTCGCGATGTGCGCGAGGAACTGATCCTGTTCGTGATCATCGCCGCGCTGATGCTCTACGTCTCGGCCGTGGGAATCTACATCTTCGAGCACGAGGCGCAGCCGGAAACCTTTCGCTCGATCCCGATGAGCCTGTGGTGGGCGGTGGCGACCTTCACCACCGTGGGCTATGGGGACATGTATCCGATCACCCCGGGCGGGCGACTGTTTACCAGCGCGATCCTGTTCATCGGGCTGGGCATCGTCGCCGTGCCCGCGGCGATCGTCACCACCGCCCTGCTTGAAGCCGAGACGAATATCGGCAAAAAGGGCAAGAGCAAGAGAAAGA
>JALWJU010000163.1 GCA_026997055.1 Paracoccaceae bacterium
GATCAGTACTGGACGATCGCGACCACGTTGCCCGAACCGCTCTGGGTGGTGGAGCTGGTATTGCCGTTGCCGAACTGGATCACGGCGGCGGCATTGCCGGTGCCGGTCTGCTGGAGCTCGGCGTCGTTGTCGGTGCCGAACTGGGCCACGCCGCCCACATTGCCATCGCCGAGCTGGTCGATGGTGGCGCCGTTGTTGATGCCGCTCTGGCCGACGGCGCCGACATTGCCGTTGCCGTCCTGGAGCAGGATGGCTTCGTTCCACAGGCCGCCCTGATCGACGATGATGGTGTTGAAGTTGCCCAACTGGCCGCCGCCGATGGCATTGCCCCAGCCCCACTGGGAGACGTTGACGCTGTTGCCGCCGGCGAGGGCGGGGGCGGCGGTGGCCGCGACGATCAGGGAGAAGGCGGCGGTCTTGAAGGTGGTAGCGAAGGTCATTGTTTCGTTCCTTTCAATATGTGTTGCGAATGTCTCGCGGGTTGCAGGTCGTTTGCTTCGTTGCTTCGGCCCGTGCCCCGCGTCTGGTCTGTTTGCTCGGGAGCGTTGCGCCGATGGCCAATTCATGCCCCCGGTCCGGCGAGCTAAACAATATCGCCCCCCCCGTCATCGCCTGACAGCGGCGCGGCGCGGGTCTGTTATCCGATAACAAGGGGGAAAACCGCGCTTTATCAATGTGTTACGGGATTCGCCGCCGGACCGGCCCGGGCGCGGATGGCGGTGCCGGCAGGCGCCGGGATCCGCGCATGGCAGCGGGTCGGGGCGGCTTGCGCAGGCAAATCGGGCGCCGGTTATCCGATAGCGTGGCGCTTCGGGGCGGCGGCGGCGAGGGCTTCGGCGGGCGGAGAATCGGCGGGCGCGGATTCGGCGGGCAGGGACAGGCGGGGATTCGGCGGGCGGGGATTCGGCGGGCGCGGCCGACTCAGCCCTTTTGCGAATCGTCCTTCGCCCATTGCGCGCGCTTGCGATAGAGGGTCGAGGGGGCCACTTCGAGCACCCGCGCCGCCCGGGTGAGCGAGCCGCCATGCTCGGCAATCACCGCCTCGATCACCCGGCGCTCGATTTCGGCCAGGCTCTGGCCGCGAAACAGGTGGATCGGGAAGCCTTCGCCGGTCGGGGCCTGGCTGGCGGCGGTGTTGGTGACTTCTTCGGGCAGCATGTGGGCCTCGACCACGCGCGCGCCGCCGGGGCCGTGGCTCAGCACCAGGTTGCGGCAGACATTCTGCAACTGGCGGATATTGCCGGGCCAGGGGCAGGCAAGCAGGAGCTTCTCGGCCGCGGGCGAGAAATCCTCGAGCCGTGCTCCCTCCAGCAGGGAGAAACGGCGCAGCTTTTCGCGGGCGATCAGCAGGATGTCGGCGCCGCGCGCGCGCAGGGGCGGCACCCGGATCTGGCTCATGCAGAGCCGGAAATAGAGGTCGCGCCGCAGGGCGCCGCTGGCGATCGCTTCGAGCGGGTCCTGGCTGATGGCCGCGATCAGCCGTGCCCGGGGCAGCCCCTCATCGCTTACGAGGCGCAGGAGGCGGGCCTGCAGACGCGGGCTCAGATCGGTGAGTTCGTCGAGAAAGTAGGTCGCCCGCTCGCCCGGGTCGCCGAGCCCCGCAGGCAGGGTCTCGGGGCTGAGCGCGGCGCAGTCAAGCCTGTGAAAGGGCGCATCGGCATGATCCGATTCCGCATGGATCAGGGCGGCGCAATGGGATTTGCCGCTGCCCGCCTCGCCCTGCAGGACCAGCGGCAGGCGGGTGCGGGCGGCGGCCTCGATCTCTGCCTTCAGGCGCAGCGTGGCCGGGCTGCTGCCCTCGATGCAATCGCCTTGCCCGGGGACGGCCGGGGCGGAGCCGCTCTGCTTCCGGCCCGCGCCCTCCGAAGTCGCCGGCGGGGCGGTGGTGCTGCAGGCGCGCTCCAGTGAAGCCGCGGAAACCTTCACCCCCAGCCGTTTCAGCGCCCCGGCCAGGGTCTTGGCGAGCCGCTCGGCGGAGAAGGGCAGGAACAGGCAGTCGAGAATCCCCGCGCGCATGGCTTCGGCGGCTTCGTTCATCTGGTCGCGCTCCACCAGCATGATCGCCTGACATTCCGGCGCCTGCTTCAGGCAGGTCTGGATCAGGGGGAGGGTGGGCTGACCGGCGAACAGGGCCGGCAGCAGCAGGATCCCGGGCTGTGCCGCCAGGAACTTGTCTTGCGCATCGGCCATGTCGGCGGATATGAGCAGTTCGATTCCCAGCGCTCCGGAAATTTCGCCAAGCCCGGCGGGCAGTCCCCGCTCGCTCAGCAACATCAGCATTTTGATCCGGGCCCGGCCGGGGGTTTGCATGTCGCGCGGGGGGCTGCCCCGTTTCCAATCAGTCAAAACGCACCTTGGACTTGTCAAATTATCCATCCCCGAGCGCCCGCCACGGGCGATCTTCGCCCATAGGTGCAATGAATTGTGGCAAAATTCCACCGATAGATTGAATTTTAATTGAATTTTCCCGTTTTGCAGGAGAAGCGCCCCGCCGGGCAGCGCCCCGCCCGGCCGGTTTCAGCCGGCGGGATAGCCGAGCGCGCCAAGGGCGGCCTCGATCTCGTCGAGAATCGCCGGGTCGTCGATGGTGGCGGGTATCTTGTACTCCACCCCGTCGGCAATCGCCGCCATGGTCGCGCGCAGGATCTTGCCCGAGCGGGTCTTGGGCAGGCGCTCGACCACGCAGGCCTTGCGGAAGGCGGCGACCGGGCCGATCCTTTCGCGCACCAGGGCGACGCATTCGGCCACCACCTCCTCTGCCGCCCGCTCGCAGCCGGCATTGAGGCAGACAAGGCCCAGCGGCAGCTGGCCCTTGAGCTTGTCGGCCACCCCGATCACCGCGCATTCGGCCACGTCCGGGTGGCTCGCGAGCACCTCCTCCATGGCGCCGGTCGAAAGCCGGTGGCCGGCGACATTGATCACGTCATCGGTGCGCGCCATGATGTAGAGGTAGCCGTCTTCGTCCCTGTAGCCCGCGTCGCCCGTCTCGTAATAGCCCGGGAAGGTCTCGAGATAGGCGCTCCTGAAGCGCGCCTCGGCGTTCCACAGCGTCGGCAGGCAGCCCGGCGGCAGCGGGGTCCTGATGGCGATGGCGCCGAGCTCGCCGGGGGGGAGCTCGCTGCCGTCCTCGCCCAGCACCCGCACGTCGAAGCCCGGCATCGGCACGCCGGGGCTGCCGAGCCTGACCGGCAGGCGCTCGAGCCCGAGCGGGATCGCGGCGATGGGATAGCCGGTCTCGGTCTGCCACCAATGGTCGATCACCGGCACCTTGAGCTGGGTTTCGGCCCAGAGGATCGTATCCGGGTCGGCGCGCTCGCCGGCGAGATAGACCTGGCCGAGGCTGGAGAGGTCGTATTTCTTCACGAATTCGCCCGCCGGGTCCTCGCGCTTGACGGCGCGAAAGGCCGTGGGCGCGGTGAAGAAGCTCCTGACCTTGTGCTCGCTGATCACCCGCCAGAAGGTGCCCGCATCGGGCGTGCCCACGGGCTTGCCTTCGAAGACGATGGTGGTGTTGCCATGGGTGAGCGGGCCGTAGCAGATATAGGAGTGGCCCACGACCCAGCCCACATCGGAGGCGGCCCAGAAGACTTCGCCGGGCTCCACGTTATAGATATTCTTCATGGTCCAGTTCAGCGCCACCAGGTGGCCGGCCGTGTGGCGCACCACGCCCTTGGGCTGGCCGGTGGTGCCGGAAGTGTAGAGGATATAGGCCGGGTGGTTGCCCTCTACGGCCACGCATTCGGCCGCTGCCGCGCCCTGCTGGAAGGCGTGCCAGTCGAGGTCGCGCCCCTCGGTGAGGGTGGCGGGCGCCTGCTCGCGCTGCAGGATCACGCAGAAGTCGGGCTTGTGCGCGGCCATGGCGATGGCCTCGTCCATCAGCGGCTTGTAGGGCACCACGCGGCCGGGCTCGAGCCCGCAGGAGGCGGCGATGATCGCCCTGGGCGCGGCGTCGTCGATGCGCACCGCCAGTTCGCGCGCGGCAAAGCCGCCGAACACCACCGAATGGATCGCCCCGAGCCGGGTCACCGCCAGCATCGCCTCCAGCGCCTCGGGCACCATCGGCATGTAGATGATCACCCGGTCGCCCTTCTCCACCCCTTGCGCTCTGAGGGCGCCGGCGAGCCGGGCAACGCGCTCCTGAAGCTCGGCGTAGGTGATGCGGGCGATGGTGCCGGTGATCGGGCTGTCATGGATGATCGCCACCTGGTCGCCGCGCCCGGCCTCCACATGGCGGTCAACGGCATTGTAGCAGGTATTGAGCAGCCCGTCGGAGAACCATTCGTAAATCGGCGCGCGCGCGTCGAACAGCGCCTTCGAAGGCTTGCGCTCCCAGCTGATCGCCTCGGCGGCCTGCATCCAGAAGGCCTCGGGGTCTTGCTTCCAGGCGTCGTAAACGGCGGCGTAGCTCATCGTCTCCTCCCTCATCCGGCGCGAGACTAGCGCGCCGGGCGGGGCGGGGGAAGCGGTATTGCGCATATTTGCAAAGAGCGGCGAAACTGTGAGCTGCGAATTGCAAAGCCGCAAACCCGGCGCCGCTCAGCCGTACTCGGCGACCGGGGTGCCGGCGATGGCCGACATGTTCAGCAGGCCGCGGGCGGTGATCGAAGGCGTCACCACATGGGCGCGGTTGCCCATGCCCATCAGGATCGGCCCCACCTCGAGCCCGCCGGCGCGCGCCTTGAGGATGTTGCGCACCCCGCTCGCGGCATCCGCATTGGCGAAGATCAGCACATTGGCCGCGCCTTCCAGGCGGCCCTCGGGCAGCAGGCGGGCGCGCACCTGCGGGTCCAGCGCCGCATCCACATGCATCTCGCCCTCATAGGCGAAATCGCGCGGGGCGCTGTCGAGGATCTCCAGCGCCGCGCGCATCCGCTCGCCGGTATTGCAGGCGAGATTGCCGAACTGCGAATAGGCGCAGAGCGCGACCTTGGGGACGATCCCGAAGCGGCGCACATGGCGCGCGGCGGCGATGGCGGTCTCGGCGATCTCTTCCGGCGTGGGCTCGGGGTGGACATGGGTATCGGCGATAAAGAGCGGGCCGTCGGCGAGCAGCATCAGGCTCAGCGCCGCGACCGGGTGCAGCCCGTCGCGCCCCAGCACCTGGGTGATGTAATTGAGGTGCCACAGATACTGGCCGAATGTGCCGCAGATCAGACTGTCGGCCTCGCCCAGATGCACCATCACGGCAGCGATGGCGGTGGTATTGGTGCGCAGGATGGCACGGGCGATGTCGGGAGTCACCCCGCGCCGGGCCATGAGCTTGTGATAGGCCTGCCAGTAGTCGCGATAGCGCCGGTCGCGCTCCGGGTTGACCAGCTCGAAATCACGCCCCGGGACGAGCGGCAGGCCGGAGCGTTCGAGGCGCTGGGCGACCACGTCCGGCCGGCCGATCAGGATCGGCTTGTCGGTGGTCTCCTCAAGCATGGCATTGGCCGCGCGCAGCACCCGCTCGTCCTCGCCCTCGGCAAAGACGATGCGCCGGCTCGCCTTGGCCGCGGCCTCGAAGACCGGGCGCATGATCAGCGCCGAGCGGAATACCGAGCCGTCCAGCGCCGCCTTGTAGGCCTCGAGGTCGGCGACCGGGCGGCGCGCCACGCCGCTTTCCATCGCTGCGCGCGCGACGGCGCTCGCGACCACGCCCATCAGGCGCGGGTCGAACGGCTTGGGGATCAGGTAATCGGGTCCGAAGGCGAGGCTCTCGCCCTTGTAGGCGGCGGCGGCCTCGGCGCTGGTGGTGGCGCGCGCAAGCCTGGCGATGGCCTCGACGCAGGCGAGCTGCATGGCGTCGTTGATCTCGGTCGCGCCCACATCGAGGGCGCCGCGAAAGATGAAGGGAAAGCACAGCACGTTATTGACCTGATTGGGAAAATCCGATCTCCCGGTGGCGATGATCGCCTCGCTTTGCCCCTTGCGCGCCTCCTCGGGCAGGATCTCGGGGGTGGGATTGGCGAGCGCGAAGACGATCGGGCGCGGGGCCATCCTTGCCACCATTTCGGCGCTCAGCACCCCGGGACCGGACAGGCCGAGAAACAGGTCCGCGCCCTCGATCACCTCGTCGAGGCTCTTTGGTTCGCTCCCCTGGGCAAAGGCCGCCTTCTGCGGCGTCATCCCCGCTTGGCGGCCCTCGTAAACCAGCCCGTCAAGGTCGAGGAGCCAGACATTTTCGCGCCGGACGCCGAGCTTCAGCAGCATGTTGAGGCAGGCGATCCCCGCAGCGCCGCCGCCGGTGGAGACGACCTTGATATCGGCGAAATCGCGCCCGGTGATCGCCAGCGCATTGGTCGCCGCGGCGCCCACCACGATGGCGGTGCCGTGCTGGTCGTCGTGAAAAACCGGGATGTTCATGCGCTCGCGGCAGATTTGTTCAACGATGAAACAATCCGGCGCCCTGATGTCCTCGAGATTGATCGCGCCAAAGCCCGGCTCCAGCGCGCAGATGATCTCGGCCAGCTTTTCCGGGTCGCTTTCGTCGATTTCGAGGTCGAAACAGTCGATATTGGCGAATTTCTTGAACAGGACCGCCTTGCCCTCCATCACCGGCTTGGAGGCCAGCGCGCCGATATTGCCCAGCCCCAGCACCGCGCTGCCATTGGTGACCACGCCGACCAGGTTCGCGCGCACCGTGTAGCGGCTGGCGGCGTCGGGATCGGCCTTTATTTCAAGGCTTGCCTCAGCGACGCCGGGCGAATAGGCGAGCGCCAGGTCGCGGCCATTGGCCATCGGCTTGGTGGGGTTGACCTCGAGCTTTCCCGGGCGGGGCCTGGCGTGGTAGTCGAGGGC
>JALWJU010000164.1 GCA_026997055.1 Paracoccaceae bacterium
GCTCGGCCCGCCCGCCCGTCCGCCCGCCGTGCGGTTCAGAACTGCCAGAGCGCGGGGATGAACTCGTAGGCGTCGCCCCGGCGCATCACATGGCCCACGCCCGGAAACGGGAAGTGGTAGCCCAGCACCGCGATGCGATCGCTGGCGGCGCGGTCGAGCAGACGGGTGCGGGTGGCGACGGTGAGTTCGGGGATGTCATCGCGCGAGGATACCCATTCGGGATGGGCGAAATTGAGCCAGGCCTGGGTGAGGCTGTCGCCGAAGACGATGAGCTCCTGCCCGCCGCTTTCCACATGCACCGACATGTGGCCGACCGTGTGGCCGGGCGTGGCGATCATGCGCACTCCGGGCGCGATTTCCTGTTCGTCCTCGGCCAGGGTCCATTCGAGCCCGTCGGCCTGCAGGGAATTGACCGCGCCGACCACGAATTGCTGCTTGACCTCGGGCACCCGGTCAACCAGCCCCTCCTGCAGCCAATAGGCGTGCTCCCTGGCGCCGATGATGAATTCGGCATCGGGAAGGGCGACTTCGTCGAAATCGTCCCGGATGCCCCAGATGTGGTCCGGGTGGGCATGGGTCATGGCCACATGGGTGATGGCGAAGGGGTCGATTCCGGCAGCCTCCAGATTGGCCATGAGACGCCCGGAAGTGGGCATGAAGCGCCCGCCCGATCCGATATCGACCAGCACCCGGGCATCGCCGATTTCGATATGGAGGTGATTGGTATGAGCGTAGTTCCGCTCGAGGTCCAGGAAATGCGCCTCGAGAAAGGCGAGCTTCTCTTCCGGATCGGCATTGATCGCCTGGCCGGCCATGGGCTGGGCGAACCAGCCGTCGGAAACGATGGTCAGGCGCGCATCGCCCAGGGTGAAGCGGAAATGCGCCGGCTGGTCGCCCGCCGGCGGTCCGATCTCGGCGCGCAGGGCGGCAGGCATGGCAAGGGCGGGCATGGCGGCGGCCATGCGCAGAAGATCGCGGCGGGTGGGGCGGACGAGGGGCATGGTCTCTCCTGTCTGGTCTGGTGCTGTCGGTCGTTCTGCGGCAATCATATGGATATATGCGAATACATCAAAGCCTTTTGCCCTTGCCGGACCCCGCGCAAGGCGCGGAAACGATTTTTCGCGGAAAAATCGCCCCGGCCGCGGCCGGTGGGGTAAAGCCGGACCGGCACATGGCTCATGGGAATGTGATTTTCCTCCGCCGTCCGGGCGCCTATAGTGTCGCCATGAAAAGACATCCCTTCTCCTCCCGTCTTCGGTGCGGCTTCGCGCGCCCCCTTCTGTCCCTTCTGTCCCTTCTGCTCCTGCTTGGCGCGATCCTTCCCGGAACGCTGCGCGCGAGCTCGGACGGCATGGATGCCTATGCCCCCGAGAACGTCGCCCGGATCGACATCCTGCCCGGCTGGCGTCTTCCCGACGGGCGCCACATGGCGGCCCTGCGCATTCGCCTGGCCGATGGCTGGAAGACCTATTGGCGCGCACCGGGCGACAGCGGCATTCCGCCGGCTTTCGACTGGACCGGGTCGCGCAACATGGAAGGGGTCAGCATATTGTGGCCGACCCCGCGGGTATTCGACCCCGAGGGCTTGCGCACCATCGGCTACGAGCGCGAACTTGTCCTGCCCATGGCCATCAGCCCGCGCCGCGACGGCGGCCCGATCAGCATTCGGGGCCGGGTGGCGCTGGGGGTGTGCAGAGATGTCTGCATGCCCATGGAGGCGGAGTTCAGCGCCCGGCTGCCGGCCAGCGGCGAAGGGCCCGGCAGCGCCGCGATTCGCGCGGCCCTGGCGCGGCTGCCCCGAAGCGGCGTCGAGGCCGGGCTGCGGGAAATCAGCTGTGACGTGGAGCCGATCGCCGACGGATTGCGGGTGACCGCGCGCCTGGTCCTGCCGCCTCTGGGCAGGGATGAGGTGGCGGTGATCGAGCCTCCGGACCAGACAATCTGGGTGTCGCCGACCGAGCTGACACGCAGCGGCGACCGCCTGACCCTGGTAAGTGATCTCGTCCCTGCCAATGGCAGGCCCTTCGCCCTGTCGCGCTCGGATATACGCATATCGGTCTTTGCCGAAGGCAGGGGGGTGGATATTGCCAGCTGCCTGGGATCCTGACCCTAGTCCCGCCGCTCCGGCCACCGTGCCGGAAGTGGTCGGCGCGCCGGGTGAGGCCCGAGAAGCACAGTTTCGCATTTCACGATGTATTTCGGGCAGGAGCCGGGGCAGGGTGTTGCCTCTGTCCAGGTTTTGCTGTTAGTTTTCGGGGTACAACAAACACAGAACAAGCAGTGAAACGAGGCAAAGGGGCAGCATGATGGCAACGCGCAAGTCAACCGCTTCACGCAAGTCAACCACGCGCAAGTCAACCACCACGCGCAAGAGCAGGAGCAGGGCCAAGGCCGCCGCGCCAAGGCTGCCTTCGGCCAGGGCGCGCGGTTCCGCTCCCGCGGCGGCTGCCGCGGGCAGGGCGGCGCCGGAGAAGGCGGCGGCCGAGCCGGCAGCGCCGGCACGGGCCGGAATGTCGGTGCAGGGGGTCAGCCTGCAGGCGCCGGCGGCGCTGGGCAAGAAGCAGCTGATCGAGGAAGTGGTCGCGCGCTCGGGTGTGAAGAAGAAGGATGTCAAGCCGGTGGTCGAGGCGATGCTGGGCGTGCTCGGAGAATCGGTCGCGGCGGGCAGGGAGCTGAACCTGCAGCCCTTCGGCAAGATCACGATCCGTAAGCAGAATGAGAAGGCCTCGGCGCGGGTCTCCGTGGCGCGTATCCGCCAGTCCAGGGGGCAGGGCGGGAATGGCGGACAGAAACCGCGCAAGGACCCTCTTGCGGAAGCGGCCGAGTAAGGCTAAATCAGCCCGCGAGGGTGATTAGCTCAGTGGTAGAGCGCTTCGTTCACATCGAAGATGTCGGGAGTTCGAATCTCTCATCACCCACCACCCCGCCATCCGCGCCCAGGTCTGCGCCGGTCGGTCGTGTCCGCCACTGACTGGCGCTTGTGCCTGCCGCTCTTCGGCGACCGTATTCCCGGACGGTCTGCTCCCGCCGGCTGAAGATACGCCTGCCGGGTCCCGCTTCCGGTCGGCACTTGTCGGCCGGCGTCATTTCCGGTCATTCCCGGGCAGACCGACAGGCTGCTCGGGGAAGGGGCGGCAGGATGCCCGGGTCTGCGCCCGATCAGGAGGCGGTGGAAGGGCATCTGCGGCAGCCGTGGCCCTTTCGCCGCTTTGCCGTGCCGGGGCGGCTTGCGGGCGAGCCGTTTCGGGCTGTCGGCTGCCGTCATGTGCCCCGTGGCAGTAGCGCTCGGGTGGCAGAATCGGCGGGAAAGCCGCAAAAAACCGGCCCTGTCTGCACACGGGTGCTTGACGTGCCCGCGCCCCCGCCATAGAACCGCGCCACGTCCCGGCTCATGGGGCGTTCAGCGGGCGGTTGTAGCTCAGTTGGTTAGAGTACCGGCCTGTCACGCCGGGGGTCGCGGGTTCGAGCCCCGTCAACCGCGCCACCGCTGAACCCCAGGCTCCGGAGGAGCCGAACCGGAAAGGTGCTGCGCGGTTGTAGCTCAGTTGGTTAGAGTACCGGCCTGTCACGCCGGGGGTCGCGGGTTCGAGCCCCGTCAACCGCGCCATTCCTCCGCCGTTCCGTCCCGTATCCCGGCGCCTTGTCCTGCGTCCGTCCCTTCCGCGCCAATTTGTCTCTTTCGTTCGCCGGGCCGCACGGCTACTTGGAGCGCAAAGGAGATGCGCGCATGAAATTCCTCGACGATCTGCCGCTCGGCTTTCTGGTCCTCATCAGCCTGGCTCTGGGGCTGGCGCCCTTTGTCCCCCAGCCGCATGTCTGGGAGAAGCTCGGGATGCTGTTTGCCGGCGATCTGAGCCGGGGGATCGACATTTTCGATCTGCTGATGCATGGCGCGCCCTGGATCCTGCTGGTGCTGAAGCTGGTGCGAATCGCCACGATGCCGGCGGCGGGGCGCAAATGACCGCCTTTCTGGACGGGATCGGGCTGGAGGTCTTCGTGGTCGCGGCGCTGACGCTGGGGCTGGCACCGTTTTTCCCGGAGCCGCATATCTGGGAAAAGCTGAAGATGCTCAGAGCGGGTACGCTGCGCAGGCCGATCGACTGGTTCGATCTGGTGCTGCATGCGACGCCCTTCGTGCTGCTGGCAGCCAAGCTGCTGCGCATGGCGTTGGGGTAGGGGAGGCGATTTTCGTGCGAAAATCGTGCCTCCGGCGGGAGTATCTGGCGAAAGGTGAAAGAAGGCGGAGCGCGCCTGTCAGCGCATCCAGAAGCCTTCGCGCTTGATCCGGTTGCGAATCATCTGTTCGCGGGGGGGCAGGTTTTCTCGGTCGAAC
The DNA here is from genome assembly GCA_026997055.1 of Paracoccaceae bacterium. GTDB lineage: Bacteria > Pseudomonadota > Alphaproteobacteria > Rhodobacterales > Rhodobacteraceae > JAAEUB01. The sequence continues at coordinate 4,334 of JALWJU010000164.1, forward strand.
AGGGCGCGCACCTTGTGGCCGCGGCCCTGGTAGATCATCCGCTTGAAAGGTTCGTGGCGCTTGAGCAGCTTTTTCAGGCGGTTGGGGGCGGTGATCTGCTCGAGAAAGGCGACATGTTCGTCGCTGGCGCGGGCGTAGAACAGCGGCATCACCCGCCAGTGCTGGCTTACCGCGCCGTCGAGCCCGGCCAGCTCCGGCCCCGGGCGGCCTCCGCCGAAGGAGTGGATCACCAGCGGCAGCGCCACCTGGTCGAGCCAGGGGTCGAGGCTCTGGCAGACCAGTTCTTCGGGCGCATCGTCGCGTATCGCCAGGGCGTATTCGAGGAAGCGGGCTCCGAAGGCCGCCGGGTCTTCGTGGAAGAACCAGCCGGCGTTGAAGTAGAGGTAGCGCTCCCAGTGTTCGTCGGGCTGGGAGGTGTCGAGGGACGAGGCGAAATCGAGGCCGAACTTGCGGTAGAGCGCGCCCCAGGTCTCGTTGTAGCCCGGCCCGTAGAGTTCGATCCTGGGCCAGGTGTTTTCGCGGTTCATCGAGGCCGAGGGGCGGGCGAAGTCGAAGCCCACCGTGGCGAGGTCGCCCGTGATCAGCGTGTCGGTATCGAAGAAGACGAAGGGCTCGCCCTCGGGCAGGACCGAGAGGCCCTCGATCTTGTTGCCATATGGGTAGGCGTGGCCGAAATGGCGCGAGGTGAAGGGACGGATCTCGGCGCCGAGGCGCTCGAGCTCTGCCTGTATGTCTTTGTCGAGGGTGCGGCTCGATGGCCAGAGGTCGCCTTCGGGCGTGGCGACGATCAGGCGCCCGGCGAAGTCCGGGTTGCTGGCTCTGAGCGATGCGGCAAAGAGCAGCGCCTCGTATTGCAGCCGCCCGCGCTGGGCGATGATCAGGATGTTGAAGCTCTGCCGGTTGGTTGCGGGTGCGGCCATGGGTCTGCCCTGTGCGCTCCTGTCTGCTGGGTGCCCGGGATCGGGGGCCGGTTCAGCATTAGGCGCTGGTCCGGGAAATCACAAGTCTTCAGGCGCTGACCGAAAAGCCGGCGATCAGCTGGCGCAGGCCGAGCGCGGCGCCGGCGAGGATGGCGAGGAAGGTCACCGGGGCGCCGTAATAGAGCAGCGAAAAGGCCGAGAGCCCCTGGCCGATCGAGCAGCCGAAGGCGATCACCGCGCCGAAGCCCATCAGCACCGCGCCCCCCATCTGGCGGCGCAGTTCGCGCGGGTCCTCGCAGGCTTCCCAGCGGAAATGCCCCTTGAGGAGCGAGCCGAGAAAGGCGCCGGCGAGAACGCCGAGCACGCTGCCGACGCCGAAGTTCAGGCTGGTGCCCGAGGCGGTCATCAGCCAGAAGATCGTATCGCCCAGCGGTGCGCTGTAGGTGTGGCTTTCCACGGGTATGGGGCTGAAACCATTGGCGAATATCCACCAGGTGCCGCCCCAGCCGATGACCACGGCGAGCCCTGCCATGGCGGCCCAGAAGAGCTCCTTCGGCGAGCGGGCCAGATCGCCGCCGACAAACATCGCGCCGATCAGCACAAGCCCCGTGGCCATGCCCACCGCCGGCGCGCCGAGCCCCGTCAGCCCCGCCCCCAGCACCGCCAGCGAGGGCAGGGCGTCTGCCGGGGCCTCGGGAAAGACCAGCACCCTGAGCCATGCCAGCGGGCCGGAGATCATCACATAGGCCGACACCCCCATCACCGCGACGATGACGAAGGCGCGCAGGTCCCCCCCGCCCAGCCGGGCCAGCGCGCCGAAGCCGCAATTGCCCGACAGCGCCATCCCGTAGCCGAACACGAGCCCGCCCGTGATCGAGGCCAGCGGGTGCCAGGCAAGCCGCAGATAGACGGTTTCGGAGAGATCCAGAAGCCCCAGCTCCACCAGGGCGAAACTGCCGGTCATGGCCACGCCGATGGCGATGCCCCACATGCGCATGCGCAGGCTTGAGCCCGCATAGAGCAGGTCTTCGATCGCGCCCAGGGTGCAGAAGCGGCCGATGCGTGCCGCCAGTCCGAGCAGTATTCCTCCGGCAAGGCCGACCAGCGCGGCCAGATTGGCATCGCTTGTCCAGTCAAACATGGCATTCCTCCATGTTTTCGCCTTCCGGCCCGCGGCTTCGCCTGCTGTCGCCGGTGGCGGCGAATGGGAGCGGGTTCAGCTGACGGCTTCGGCGGCCGGCCTTGCTCCGGACCCGGTCCTGGGCTCGGGGAGCGAACAGAACAATTCGTAGATCACCTCGAGGATCTGGCGCGGGCGGTCGTCGGAGAGCGAGTAGTAGATGGTCTTGCCTTCGCGGCGGGGCTTGACCAGCCCTTCGAGCCGCAGGCGGGCCAGCTGCTGGGAAACTGCCGCCTGGCGGGCGTGCAGGAGCTCTTCGAGCTCGGTAACCGACTTCTCGCCCGTCACCAGGTGGCACAGGATCATCA
>JALWJU010000165.1 GCA_026997055.1 Paracoccaceae bacterium
CGGGTCTGGGATCAGAACGGCAAGGAATATCTCGATGCGGTCTCCGGCGCGGTCTGGACCGTCAATGTCGGTTACGGGCGCAAGCGGATCGTGGACGCGGTGGCCGAACAGCTGATGAAGCTCAACTATTTCGCCGCCGTCGCCGGCTCGGTCCCCGGCGCCGAGTTCGCCGAAATGCTGCTCGACAAGATGCCGGGGATGAGCCGGGTCTATTACGCCAATTCCGGCTCCGAGGCCAATGAAAAGGCCTTCAAGATGGTGCGCCAGATCGCCCACAAGAAATACGGCGGCAAGAAATACAAGATCCTATACCGCGACCGCGATTATCACGGCGGCACCATCGGCACCATGGCCGCCGGCGGGCAGGTGGAGCGCAACCTGCAATACGGTCCCTTCCCCGAGGGCTTCGTGAAGGTGCCCCACTGCATGGAATACCGCAAGGAAGAGCTGGGGCTCGGCCACCTGTCGGGGCGCGAATTCGGCGTGGCGGCGGCCAACCTGATCGAGGAAGTGATCCTGCGCGAAGGCCCCGACACGGTGGGCGCGCTCTGCCTCGAGCCGGTCACGGCGGGCGGCGGCGTCATCACGCCCCCCGAGGGCTACTGGGAGCGCGTGCAGGAGATCTGCCGCCAATACGACATCCTGCTGCATATCGACGAGGTGGTCTGCGGCGTAGGCCGCACCGGCACCCACTGGTTCGGCTACCAGCATTACGGCATCAGGCCCGATTTCGTGACCATGGCCAAGGGCGTGGCCTCGGGCTATGCGGCGATCTCGGTCTGCGTGACCACCGAGGAAGTGTTCGAGATGTTCAAGTCCGATGCGACCGACAAGCTCGACTATTTCCGCGACATCTCCACCTTCGGCGGCTGCACGGCCGGGCCCACGGCGGCGATCGAGAACATGAAGATCATCGAGGAAGAGGGCCTGCTTGCGAACTGCACGGCGATGGGCGCGCGGCTGCAGGACAATCTGCGCGCGCTGATGGAAAAGCACCAGGTGATCGGTGACGTGCGCGGGCTGGGGCTCTTCGTCGGCGCCGAACTGGTGCGCGACCGCGAGACCAAGGAGCCGGTGAGCGAGGCCGAAATCGCCCAGGTGGTGGCCGCCTGCGCCGCCGAGGGGGTGATCATCGGCGCTTCCAACCGAAGCGTGCCCGAGCGCAACAACTGCCTGTGCTTCGCGCCGGCGCTGATCGTCACCGAAGAGGAGATCGACGAGATCACCGCCGCGGTTGACAAGGCGCTGGGCAAGGTCTTCGGCTGATGTGGCCAGCGCCGGTGACGCTCAGGGGGCAGCATGTGCTGCTGGCCCCGCTGTCGCAGACCCATTGCGCGGATTTGCAAAAAGCCTCGGCGGTGGGAGAGCTGCACCGGCTCTGGTACACCGCCGTGCCCGCGCCCGAGCAGATGGCCGCCGAAATCGACCGGCGCCTGAGCTTGCAGGAAGCCGGGAGCATGCTGCCCTTTGCCACCTGCCTGCCCGATGGCACGGCGATTGGCATGACCACCTACATGAATATCGACGCGGACAACAAACGCCTGGAAATCGGCTCGACCTGGCTCGGGAAGGCGGCACAGAGGAGCCCGGTCAATACCGAGGCCAAACGCCTGATGCTTGCCCATGCCTTTGACGATCTCGATTGTATTGCGGTGGAGTTTCGCACCCATTTCATGAACACGCAGTCACGCGCCGCCATCGAGCGGCTGGGGGCGAAGCTCGACGGGATTTTGCGCGCGCATATGCGCCTGGCTGACGGGTCTTTGCGCGATACGGTGGTCTATTCGATTACCGCCGCCGAATGGCCCGCTGTGCGCGCCAATCTGGACTGGCGGCTGACGCAAAGGCGCGACTGAGGCGGTGGCTTTCAGGTGACAGGCGCCCGGGAGGTTGACTTCTCCGGAAATGTTCTCTATATGTTCCACATCAGGAGAACAGCCATGCCCCAGCCCGGATACATTCTGCCACCGACCCCCAAACAGGTCGATTACGCCCGCCACCTCGCCGCACGCCTCGGCGCGCGCATCCCCGCCGAGGCCGCCAATGACCGGCGCGCGCTCTCGCAATGGATCGACCGCCACAAGGCGCGCGCCGCCGAGCGCCGGCCGCCGGGCAGCGGGGCGACTTCGCGGCAGGTCGCCTTTGCCGAGCGCATCGCCCGGGCCAAAAGGCGCGCGGTGCCCGAGGAGTGCTTTCGCGATGCGAAGCTGATGTCGCGCTGGATCAGCGCCAACCGTTGAGGGGGGCGAATTTTCGGAGAAAATTCGGGGATTCAGGGGCCGCGCTGCGCGCGGCTGGGGGTTTTACCCCCAGACCCCCAGAGTATTTGGCGAAAGATGAAAGATATATCCAGATTGTAGAGGCGTTAGGACCAGGTTAGGGTGGATCATGGCCGCCCCGCTCGACATATTCTTTCTCGACCCCGACGGAGAAGGCACCCTGCAGGCGCGCATTCAGCAGATGGTGGCGGAGGCGATCCTTTCCGGTCGGCTCAGCCGGGGCGAGAAGCTGCCCTCCTCGCGCAGGCTTGCGGCCCATCTCGGGGTCAGCCGGATCACCGTGACGCTCGCCTATACCGAGCTTCAGGCCAATGATTTCATCACCGCGCGTGCCCGTTCGGGCTATTATGTCTCCGAAAACGCTCCTCAGCCGCCGGATTTCCGCCCCGCGCGGGCCGGAAGCGGGCGGGTGGACTGGGGCCGCGCCATTGCCACCCGCTTTTCCGTCCGCGCCACGCCCGAAAAGCCCGCCGACTGGCGCGCCTATCCCTATCCGTTCATCTATGGTCAGCCCGACGAGCGGCTGTTCGACCACAATGCCTGGCGGCTCTGCGCCCTGCGCGCCCTGGGGCAGAAGGAACAGGCGCCGGTGATCCGCGACTGGTACGATGCCGACGACCCGGAGCTCGTCGCCTTCATCGCCCGCCACATCCTGCCCCGGCGCGGGATCGCCGCCGCGCCCGAGGAGATCCTGATCACCCTTGGCGCGCAGAATGCCCTCTGGCTCGCCGCCCGGCTGCTGCTCACGCCTCGCCGCCTCGCCGCCTTTGAAAACCCGTGCTATTACGCCCTGCGCGACATCCTCGCCCAGAGCCGCTGCCGCATGGCGCCGGTGGCGGTGGACCGCGACGGCCTCTGCCCGGACCTGCTGCCGGACGATACGGATGTGATCTTCACCACCCCCAGCCACCAATGCCCCACCACGGCCACCATGCCGCTTGCCCGCCGCCGTGCGCTGCTTGAGCGCGCGGGCCAGCTGGGTGCGCTGATCGTGGAAGACGATTACGAATTCGAGATGTCGTTTCTCGCCGCCCCCAGCCCGGCGCTCAAGAGCCTCGACCGCGACGGGCGGGTGCTCTATGTGGGCAGCTTCTCGAAGTCGCTGTTTCCGGGGCTGAGGCTTGGCTATCTCGTGGGCGCGCCGGAATTCATCCGCGAGGCGCGTGCCTTGCGTTCGAGCCTGCTTCGCCACCCGCCCGGCCTGATGCAGCGCATCACCGCCCATTACCTGCGGCTGGGCCATTACGACGCCATGGTGCGGCGCATGAAGGCGGCCTTTCAGGAGCGGCGCGAGGTAATGGAGCGGGCGATCGCCGCCCATGGGCTGGAGATCGCCGGGCGGGGGGTGTCCGGCGGCTCGTCCTTCTGGATGCGTGCGCCCGAGGGGGTGGATACCGGCGCGCTTGCCCGCGCCTTGCGCGCCGAGGGCGTGCTGATCGAGCCCGGCGCGCCCTTCTTTGCCGCCGCCGCGCCGCCGCGCCATTTCTACCGGCTGGCCTACAGTTCGACCCCCGCCGAGCGTATCGGCGAGGGGGTTCTGCGCATCGCCAGGGCGCTGGCAGGGGCAGGCGCGGGGCGGTGAGGGCGAAGCCTGCGCTCCCCGCGCTCCCTGCTCCCCGCGCTCCCTGCTGCCTGCGCGCCTGCTCCTGCCAGCGCCCTGCGGCACTCTTTGCCCGCCCGGCAGTTCTCTTCAGAACCTGATCGATAGGCCGAAGCCCAGGTCGCGGGTGCGGAAGGTGCCGGTATCGTTGTAATCGGCCTGGATGAAGAGCGAGGGGCCGGGCGGCGGACTGGCCAACTGATCGAACTGGGTTGACGGATGGCTGAGCTTGAAGCGTGCCCCCCCCTCGCGGGGATAAAGGAGGTCGTCGGCAGTGTCCCGGGGCATGGCGACTTCAAACGCCGCGTCGCTGGCCTCCTGCTCGCGCTGATAGGCCTTGTAAAAATTCATGTATTGCGGCGGTATGCCGGTGTCTTCCTTTACGGTCGGTTCGCTCAGGTAGATATTCACCCGCAGGCCGACGCTGTAGCCGGTTTCCGAGCCGAACGGGCCGCGGGTGCGGGCGAGCCCGGCCAGAGCCGTGTACCGCACGCTTGCCGAGCCCCCGTGGACCGCGCCGCGTACCCGGTCGATGCCCCAGCCGGAGCCGGTGCCGGTCATGTTGACCGAATCCACCTCGACCCCGTAGGAGGCCTGCGAAAGCGGCCCGGATCCCGGCCCGATCGCCCCCATGATCAGCCCGCCGCCGATCAGGAAGGCCCTCTCCAGCCCGCCACCGACGAAATCGACCAGACTGCCGCCGACCAGGGCATAGGCGCCGACCAGTCCGAGCGAAAAGCTCGTGGGCGGCGGCAGGTCTTGCGCCGAGGTGGCACTGGCCCCGGCGGCTCCGATGGCGGCACTCAGGGCCAGCGTCGCGCAGGTCCGGCGAATTCCGTGAATGAAAGTCATCTGTCCCCCCTTGCTTTCAGCAATTTTCAACATCCGCATCGTGCCAGCCGAGGGGGCGCATGGCAGCGGGCTCAAGGGAGTGAAACGGTTACAATTACAATCAGAAACACATCAACCTCCAGAGTCCGACACATCCGGCAGGCCGACTCGGCAATGGCCGACAGGCAGCGCATGGATCAGAGCACGAATTGCAGGGTTTTTCAATCCCGGAGAGGTCGAACGGCGGGGCAGGGGGTGCTGGTATTGTCGCCGTGTTTGGTCTAAACCGCCTCGAAAGCGCAAGAGACAGACACACCATGACACGCACCCTCATAACCTCGGCACTGCCCTATATCAACGGCATCAAGCATCTGGGCAACCTGGTCGGAAGCCAGCTTCCGGCCGACCTATACGCCCGCTACCGGCGCGCGCGCGGCGACGAGGTGATGTTCGTCTGCGCCACCGACGAGCACGGCACCCCCGCCGAACTGGCCGCCGCCAGGGTCGGGCAGGCGGTGGCCGATTACTGCGCCGAGATGCACGAGGTGCAGGCGGATCTGGCGCGCCGCTTCGGGCTTTCCTTCGACCATTTCGGCCGCTCCTCCTCACCGCACAATCACCGCCTGACCCAGCACCTCGCCGCCCGCCTCGGCGAAGCCGGGCTGATCGAGGTGGTCGAAGAAGAGCAGATCTATTCGCCCGCCGACGGCCGCTTTCTGCCCGACCGCTATATCGAGGGCACCTGCCCCAATTGCGGCTATGACAAGGCCCGGGGCGACCAGTGCGAGGAATGCACCAAGCAGCTCGAGCCCACCGCGCTGATCGCGCCGCGCAGCGCCATTTCCGGGGCGACCGATCTCGAAGTGCGCAAGACGCGGCACCTTTTCCTGCGCCAGTCGGCCCTGCGCGACCGGTTGCGCGACTGGATCACCTCCAAGAGCGACTGGCCGGTGCTCACCACCTCGATCGCGCTCAAATGGCTCGATGACGGCGACGGGCTGCGCGACCGCGGCATCACCCGCGACCTCGACTGGGGTATCCCGGCACAATTCGAAGGCGCGCCCTGGGAGGGGATGGAAGGCAAGGTCTTCTATGTCTGGTTCGATGCGCCGATCGAATACATCTCCGCCACCGCCGAATGGGCCGAGGCGAACGGGAAGTCGGAAAAAGACTGGAAAAGGTGGTGGAAGACCGGCGAAGGCGCCGAAAATGTTCGATATGTGCAATTCATGGGCAAGGATAACGTCCCCTTCCACACCCTGAGCTTCCCTGCCACCCTGATGGGATCGGGCGAGGACTGGAAGCTGGTCGATTACATCAAGAGCTTCAATTATCTCAATTACGACGGCGGTCAGTTCTCCACCAGCCAGGGGCGCGGGGTGTTCATGGACCAGGCGCTGGAGATCCTGCCCGCCGATTACTGGCGCTGGTGGCTCCTGAGCCATGCGCCGGAAAATTCCGACAGCGAGTTTACCTGGGAGAATTTCCAGCAGAGCGTGAACAAGGACCTTGCCGACGTGCTGGGCAATTTCGTCAGCCGGGTGACCAAGTTCTGCCGTTCGCGCTTTGGCGAAGAGGTGCCGGAGGGGGGCACTTACGGCCCGGCAGAAGAAGCGCTGATCGCCGCCCTTGCCGAGCGCCTGCGGGCCTATGAAGCGCATATGGATGCGATCGAAGTGCGCAAGGCGGCGGGCGAATTGCGTGCGATCTGGGTGCTGGGCAACGAATACCTGCAGGAGGCCGCGCCCTGGGCCGCCTTCAAGCAGGACCCGGCGCGCGCCGCCGCGATCATCCGCCTGGCGCTGAACCTGATCCGCCTCTATGCGGTGCTCTCGGCGCCCTTCATCCCGGAGGCTTCGCAGCGGATGCTGGCGGCGATGCGGGCCGGGGATACCGGCTGGCCCGAGGATGTGGAAGCCGCCCTGCAGGCGCTCGCGCCCGGCCATGCCTTCAGCGTGCCCGAGCTTCTGTTCGCCAAGATCAGCGATGAGGCGCGCGAGGAGTGGCAGGCGCGGTTTGCCGGCG
>JALWJU010000166.1:0-4173 GCA_026997055.1 Paracoccaceae bacterium
GGGTAGGAAGGGGGCACCTCGGGGTGCCCGGGCGTCATCAGGAAAAGCGAAAGCCGGTTTTCGGCCCGGGATGACGCCGCAGCAGGGCTGAGACGCGCAGGCGCGAACCCGTTGAACCTGAACCGGTTAGGACCGGCGGAGGGAAGGTGACATCCTCACCCGAACACCGTCCGGCAAAGGAGGATGACATGAAGACCCTTTCTTTCGTCGCGGCAATGACACTGGCGGGGGCAATCGCGGGGGCGGCCGAGGCCGAACCCCCGGTGCTCACCGTCTATACCTATGACAGCTTCGTTTCCGACTGGGGCCCCGGGCCGGCGGTGGAGGCGGCCTTTGAAGCGACCTGCGGCTGCGATCTGCAATTCGTGGCCGCCGGCGACGGCGCCGAGCTGCTCTCGCGCCTGCGCCTCGAAGGCACGCGCACCCGCGCCGACGTGGTGCTGGGGCTGGATGCGGGCCAGATCGCCGCGGCACGGGCCACCGGGCTGTTTGCCCCGCACGGCCAGGCGCTGGACGGCTTCACCGCGCCCGGAGGCTGGGAGGATGCGGACTTCCTGCCCTTTGACTGGGGCTATTTCGCCTTTGTCTATGACAAGGGTGCGGTGGCCGAGCCGCCGGCGAGCTTCGGGGATCTGATCGCCTCGGATATCAGGATCATCATTCAGGACCCCCGTTCCTCGACCCCGGGCCTGGGTCTGCTGCTCTGGGTCAAGGCGGCCTATGGCGCGCGCGCGGGCGAGATCTGGCGCGGGCTTGCGCCGCATGTCGTCACCGTCACCAGGGGCTGGTCCGAGGCTTACGGGCTGTTTCTCGAGGGCGAGGCCGACATGGTGCTTTCCTACACCACCTCGCCGCTCTACCACCTGATCGCCGAGGGCGATGCCTCCAAGGGCGCGGCGCTGTTTGACGAAGGCCATTACATGCAGGTCGAGGTGGCGGGCAGGATCGCCGGCAGCGATGAGCCGGAGCTGGCCGAAGCCTTCCTCGCCTTTGTCCGCTCGCCGGCCTTTCAGGAGATCATCCCGACCAGCAACTGGATGTATCCGGCCTTCCTGCCCAGGGAAGACTGGCCCGAAGGCTTTGCCGAAGCGGAAATGCCGGCCAGGGGGCTGATCTTCGATCCCGAAGAGGCGGTGGAGATGCGCAAGCAAGCGCTGGGCGAATGGCTCGACGCCCTGTCGAAATAAGCCGGGTCACGCTGGCGGGCGCGGCGGCGCTGGGGCTGGTGCTGGCGCTCGTGCTGGGCACGCTTGCGGCGGTGGCGCTGCGCGCCGAGGCGGCCGGCGGGCTGCGGGCGGCCGACTGGGCGGCGCTGCGCTTTACCCTGCTGCAGGCGAGCCTCTCGGCCGGCCTCAGCGTCGCCCTCGCCGTGCCGCTCGCTCGCGCGCTTTCGCGGCGCAGCTTTGCCGGGCGCGGGCTGCTGATCACCCTGATGGGCGCGCCCTTCATCCTGCCGGTGATCGTCGCGGTGCTCGGGCTTCTGGCGGTGTTCGGCCGCGCGGGGCTGGTCAATGCGGCGCTGGGGTGGTTTGGGCTCGGGCCGGTCTCGATCTACGGGCTCGAAGGCGTGGTGCTGGCGCATGTGTTCTTCAACCTGCCGCTGGCGACACGACTGATCCTGCAGGGCTGGCAGGAAGTGCCGGGGGAGCATTTCCGCCTCGCCGCCTCGCTCGGCTTCAGCGCCCGCGACGTGGCGCGGTGGATCGAATGGCCGATGCTGCGCGCGGTGCTGCCGGGGGCCTTTCTGGTGGTGTTCCTGGTCTGCCTGACCTCGTTCGCGGTGGCGCTGACCATGGGCGGCGGGCCACGGGCGACCACCTTGGAGCTCGCGATCTACCAGGCGGTGCGACTTGATTTCGATCTCGGTCGCGCGGCGCTCCTGGCGCTGGTGCAACTGGCGCTGGGCGTGGGGGCCGCGCTGCTGGCGCTGCGCTTCGGCCTGCCGGAGGCGGGGCTGGGCGCGGGACTGGACCGGATAGAGCGCCGCTGGGAGGCAGAAAGCCTCGCCCTGCGGCTCTGGGACGGGCTGCTGATCGTGCTGGGTGCGGGCTTCCTGCTGGTGCCGCTGGGAACGGTGGCGTGGCGCGGGCTTCAGGGCCTCACGGCCCTTCCGCCCGGTATCTGGGAAGCCTCGCTGCGCTCGGTATCGGTGGCGCTGGGCGCCACCGCGCTGACGCTCGCGCTGGCGCTGTCGATCGCCGCCTTTGCAGTGCTCCGGCGCCTGCCGGTGGCAGGCGCTGCGGGGGTGCTGGGCCTCGCCGCCTCGCCGCTGATGATCGGCACCGGCCTGTTCATCCTCATCAACCCGCTCGCGGACCCGGCGCGCTTCGCGCTTCTCGTCACCGGCGCGGTGAACGCGCTGATGGCGCTCCCTTTCGTGCTGCGCGCCCTGCTGCCGGCGCTGGCGCGCATCGAGGCCGATTACGGGCGGCTGGCGGATGCGCTGGGGATGACGGGGGCGACCCGGCTGCGCCTTTTGTGGTGGCCGCGCCTGCGCCCGGTGCTGGGCTTCGGCGCCGGGCTCACGGCGGCGCTGTCGATGGGCGATCTCGGCGTGGTCGCGCTCTTTGCCGCGCCGGAGCAGGCGACGCTGCCCTTGCAGATGTACCGGCTGATGGGCGCCTACCAGATGCAGGCGGCGGCAGGCGCTGGGCTGGTGCTGCTGGCGCTTTCGCTGGGGTTGTTCTGGCTGTTTGATCGGGGAGGGCGTGGGAATGCTCACCTTTGACAAGGTGTTGATCCGGCAGGGGGATTTCTCGCTCGCCGCTGATCTGGAGATCGCGGGCGGGCAGATCGCGGCGGTGCTCGGGCCGTCGGGAGCGGGCAAGTCAACGCTGCTATCTGCCCTGGCCGGCTTCCTGCCCCTCGCGGCGGGGCGTATCCTGTGGCAGGAGCAGGACATCGGCGCGCTGCCCCCGGCAGAGCGGCCCGTGTCGATCCTGTTTCAGGATGGCAATCTGTTTCCCCATCTGAACGCGCGGCAGAATGTGGGGCTGGGCCTGCGGCCGAATCTGCGGCTGGAGGCCGGCGAATGGCATGCGGTGGAGCGGGCGCTGGAGCGGGTGGGCATGGCCGGGATGGGCGCGCGGCGCCCGGCGGCGCTCTCGGGCGGGCAGGCGGCGCGGGTAGCGCTGGCGCGCGCTCTGGTGCGGGCGCGCCCGCTGATGCTGTTGGATGAGCCCTTCTCGGCGCTGGGCCCGGCGCTGCGCGCGGAGATGCTGGCGCTGGTCGCGGAACTGGCGCATGAAAGCGGCGCGCTGGTGCTGATGGTGAGTCACGAACCGGGCGATGCGCGGGCGATTGCCAGGGAGGTGGTGCTGGTGGCCGAAGGGCGCGCCCATGCGCCGGTGGCGACCGACGAGATATTCGCCAATCCGCCCGAGGCGCTGAAACATTACCTCGGAGACCGGCGGGCATCATGAAAAAGGGCGCCGCGTGGGCGCCCTTTCAGTGATTTTCCGGTGGCTTACAGGTTTGCCTGCTTGCCGCGATGCTTGATCGGGTACCAGAGCTTCTTGTTGGTCAGGTACAGAAGCACCGACAGCAGCGACAGCATCAGAACCGCCATGAAACCGGCCTGCTTGCGTGCCATCATCTTCGGTTCGGCGGCCCACATCAGGAAGGCGGCGACATCTTCTGCCTCGCTGTGCAGGTCATTGGGTGCGCCGTCGTCGAACTCCACATCCTCTCCGAACAGCGGCGGGGGCATGGAAATCCAGCCGGTGGAGAAGGCGGTATTTTCGTAGAAGACCGTACCCGCGACTTCCTTTTCCTCGCCGGTATAGCCGGTGAGGATCGAGTAGATATGCTCGGGACCGCCAATGCCGCGCAGCAGCTGGTTGATGCCGGTGCCCTGCGGCCCGCTGAAGCCGGCGCGTGCCTTGGCCATGAGGCTCAGATCCGGGGCGTTGGGGTCATTGGAGGGCGGGAAGTGGTCGGCGGGCTTGGCCGGGCGGGTGTCTTCCAGATCGGGGTCGTAGACCTCGATATTGGCCGCCGCATAGGCGCGCACCTCGTCCTCGGTATAGCCCGGCCCGCCGGGATCGGCCAGCGTGCGGATCGGCACGTATTTCAGCCCGTGGCAGGCGGCGCAGACCTCGGTATAGACCTTCAGCCCGCGCTGCAGCTGGACCGGGTCATACTTGCCGAACGGTCCTTCGAAGGAGAAGGCAA
>JALWJU010000166.1:4183-6649 GCA_026997055.1 Paracoccaceae bacterium
GTCCTCGGTATGCCCGCCTTCGGCCGCCAGAGCCGCGCCGCCGGCAGTCAGGACCAGAGCCGCGCTGAGTGCAAGTTTCTTCAACATGTTCTGCATCCTTCTCATTCTGCCGCATCAGGGTATTGGGCGACGAAATCTTCTTCGATCGTGGCAGGCATGGGCTTTGGTTTCTCGATGACGCCGAGGATCGGCAGGATCACCAGGAAATAGGCGAACCAATAGGCCGATCCGATCAGCGCGATATCGGAGTAGGGCGGCTCGGCCGGCATGGCCCCTGCCCACATCAGCACGAGGAAGTCGATCACCAGCAGGCGGAACCACCACTTGAACATCGGTCGGTACTTGCCCGACCTCACCCGGGAGGTATCCAGCCACGGCACCAGGGCCATGACGATGATCGCGCCGAACATGGCGATCACGCCGAAGAACTTGGCGTCGATGATGCCGCCGGTGAGGAAGCTCGCCGCCTGCACCACCCAGACATCGGCGGTGAAGGCCCTGAGGATCGCGTAGAAGGGCAGGAAATACCATTCCGGCACGATATGGGCGGGGGTCGCCAGGGGGTTCGCCTCGATATAGTTGTCCGGGTGGCCGAGGTAATTGGGCATGAAGCCGACCACGGCAAAGAAGATCACCAGGATCACCGCCAGCGCGAACAGGTCCTTGATCACGAAATAGGGCCAGAAGGGCAGGGTGTCCTTCTCGGCCTCGGCCTTCGAGCCGCGGCGCACCTCGACCCCGGCCGGGTTGTTGTTGCCGGTGGTGTGAAAGGCCCAGATATGCACCGCCACCAGCGCGGCGATCACGAAGGGCAAAAGGTAGTGCAGCGAGAAGAAGCGGTTCAGCGCCGCCTGATCCACCGCCGGCCCGCCCAGCAGCCAGGCCTGCAGGCTCTCGCCGATGAAGGGAATGGCGCCGAACAGGCCGGTAATCACCGTCGCGCCCCAGAAGGACATTTGCCCCCAGGGCAGCACATAGCCGAGGAAGCCGGTCGCCATCATCGCCAGGTAGATCAGCATGCCGATGATCCAGGTGACTTCGCGCGGGGCCTTGTAGGAGCCGTAGAACAGGCCGCGGAAGATGTGGATATAGACCGCAAGGAAGAACAGCGAAGCGCCGTTGGCGTGGATGTAGCGCAGCATGTGACCGCCATTCACGTTGCGCATGATATGCTCGACGCTGGCGAAGGCCAGGTCCACATGCGGTACATAATGCATCACCAGGATCACCCCGGTGACGATCTGAAGCACCAGCGCAAAGGCCAGGACGATGCCCCAGATCCACCACCAGTTCAGGTTCTTCGGCGTAGGGATCATCAGCGTGTCATAGGCCAGGGCGACGATCGGCAGCCGCTCGTGCAGCCATTTCTCGAAGCCGGTCTTCGGCTCGTAATGGTCGTGGGGAATTCCAGACATCTCGCGCGCCTCCCTTATCCCAGTTTGATGGTGTTTTCGTCGATGAATGCCGCCACGGGCACGTCGAGATTGCGCGGGGCCGGGCCCTTGCGGATACGGCCGGCCGCGTCGTAATGCGAGCCGTGGCAGGGGCAGAACCAGCCGCCGTAATCGCCGGCGCCATCGCCCAGCGGCACGCAGCCCAGATGGGTGCAGACACCCATCATCACCAGCCATTCCTCGTTTTCGTCGAGGGCGCGGTTGGCGTCGGTGGCGGGAGCGTCGGCGGGCAGGTTGGCGTTGCGTGCGAGCTTGTCGGGGTAATCTTCGCCGTCCTGCTTCCTGGCCAGGGCGATTTCCTCCTCGGTACGGCGGCGGATGAAGACCGGCTTGCCGCGCCATTTCACGGTGAGCTGTGTGCCCGGCTCGATACCGGCCACGTCCACCCGGATGGAGGCGAGCGCCTTGACGTCGGCCGAGGCGTTCATCTGATTGATCAAAGGCCAGACGGCGGCCCCGGTGACCACGGCGCCGGTCCCGGCGGTTGCGTAGTAGAGGAAATCCCGACGGGTCCCTTCGGTATCGTCTGCGTGTGTCACGACAGCGTCTCCCTTCTTGAGCTGATTCGCGCGGCCACGGGCCACGGGCCCCCGCACGCAAGCGAAGGCCACTTGCGCGGCTGTTTAGCTTGCAAGTAACGTGCAGTCCAGCGGTCAATAGGGCGCAGGCGGAGCGCTGGGGCGCGAAAACAACACAAACCGGGAAAAATGCTCCGAAGAGAAATGCGGCGACGGAAGGGCTGGATCAGAGCGATATGGCAATGGCGCAAGGGCATCGTCCTGGCGGTTTTGCTGCTGGGTGCGGGGCTCGGTGCGCCCGGGGCCGAACGGATCGGAGACCGGCTGCAGATCGCTCTGCCGGTACTGGGGCTGGGATGCGCGGCCCTGAGCGGCGGAGCCGGAGAATATCTGGTGCGCTTTGCGGTGCTGGAGGGCGTGCTGCATGCCAGCAAGCGGGGGCTGGGCACCGCCGAGATCAATCGCCGGCCCAATGGCGGCACCGGGGGATTCCC
>JALWJU010000167.1 GCA_026997055.1 Paracoccaceae bacterium
GGCATCCCCGACATGCCCGGCGGCGCTCTCCAGCCCGTCGGCACGAAGCGCGCCGGAGCCCCCCCCGACCGGACGATGGCGTCTGCGCCTTTTCCTTCGGTCAGCGCGACATCCCCTGCCGCCAGAGGCACGGCAACGGATGAGAGGGGCGGCGAGACCAACCCTGACGGAGAGGGCTGGCCCATGGCGGCAGGGGTGGCGAGCGTCACCCCATGCCCCGCCTGCGCCGAATCCCCCGACACCCCGGAGACAGGAAGCGCTGGTTCGGAAACCGGCCCGGCTGGCGCTCCATCCGCATATCCCGGGAGGTGTTCGGGCAGTGTCGGCTTGCGACCCGCCTGCAGGCCGGCCTGCGGGAATGGCAGATCCGTGGTGCCGCCCGGGATTGACCGCTCCGACGGATCCGCGCGTGAAATTTCCGCCATGTCAGGCGCGAATCGGCTCATTTCCCCCTTTGGAAATTCCTGCGATGGCACGATTCCCCGAGGCTGCACCCCGACGGCAGGACCCGGCTCTGCCGCGACCGTTTCTGCCCCGGGTGAATTGCGCGAGACGGGCGCCTCCTCCTCTTCGGCTCCATCCAGGTCGGACAAACCCTCCGCAGGCATGCCGGCTTGCAGCCAGGTCCGGTCGCCCGCTTCTCCCGGCTCTCCTTCCGCCCCCCCGGCAAGGGCGTGCATTACCTCTCCGAAGTTGCCGACCGATCCGGCTCCCGCGCCGGACGATTCGGCCCCCGCGCCGGGCGCTTCGCCCGACCCGGCCTGAGCGTGATCGGGAATGTCCAGGGCGGATTTCTCCGCAACAGGGCGCAACATGTTGAGAATGGTCGTGTTCTGCATATGCTCATCCGGGTATTCTTCCACCGTGCGCCGACAATTGCAGAACCTGATTACCAAATCTTTACCGCCATCGGTCATACCGGAGAAAATTGTCTTCAATTGAAAGGAAATGCCATGGATCCGATTTCCCCCCTCGCCGCGCCGCGGCCGTCCGGCCTTCCCGGCTCCGACCGGCAGGATGCCCGCCTCATGCAGGCCGCGAAGGATCTCGAAGCCAGCTTTCTGGCCGAGATGCTGAAATCAGCCGGGCTGGGAAAGACGCCCGGCCTCCTGGGTGGCGGTGCGGGAGAGGATCAGTTCTCCTCGCTGCTGGTGCGCGAACAGGCCCGCGCCATGGTAGAGGCCGGCGGCATCGGCCTGGCGCAGTCTCTCTTCGAAGCCCTGAAGGAGCAGGACAGTGGCGCTGTTTAAGAACCGGGAGCTGAGCGACACCATCGAGGACCTTCTGGAGCGCGAACGCCAGGCAGTGCTTGCCGGCAATCTGGAGGGCCTCACCCGCCTCGTCGCCGAAAAGAGGCGGCTGATGACGCTTCTGGCGCGCAGGAGCATCCCCCCAGGCAAACTCGCTCGCCTGCGCGAAGCGGCCCGGCGCAACCAGGCGCTCCTGGAGGCAAGCGCGCATGGCATCAGGAGCGCGGCAGCGCATGTCTCCAGGCTCAGGGAGGAGAAGATGCCGCTGCGCACTTATGATTCGTCCGGTGCAAGCAGGGATATTCTCCAGCGCCGTTCAACCATGGAGAAGCGGGCCTGAGCCCGCCTGCCCTGCGGGTTTGTCTCAAATCCGAGATATTTCACCCGGAGCGATTCAGACTTTGTTCAGACATTCTCCGCAAGCTGTTCGTGCATCCTGAGGGGGTGGCGCGGCGCTGACAGACAGACCGGCAGACCGCAGAAGTCAGAATGGCTTTTGTCCCGCCTGAACGGGCGGAAATTCCAACCCGGTGCAAAAGCGCCGTATCTATGAAGGAACAAGAGAATGTCCAGCATTCTGACAAACAACAGCGCCATGGTGGCGCTCCAAACCCTGAAATCCATCAACAAGAACCTGGCGGAAACTCAGAATCAGATTTCCACCGGCAAAAGCGTCGGAACCGCGAAACAGAATGCCGCCGTCTGGGCCATCTCCAAGGTGATGGAAAGCGACGTGAACGGTTTCGAGGCGATTGCCTCGTCCCTGTCACTCGGCGAATCCAGCGTTGCGGTCGCGGCCAATGCCGCGGAGACGATCACCGACCTGCTGACCCAGATGAAGGGCAAGATCGTCGCGGCTCAGGAAGCCAATGTGGATCGCTCCAAGATCAACGATGACGTGACGGCACTGAAGAACCAGATCGAATCCGTGGTTTCGGCAGCCCAGTTCAACGGCCTCAACCTGATCGACGGTTCCACCGCGTCCGCCAGCATCCTCGCCTCGCTCGACCGCGATTCATCGGGCAACGTCACCGCAAGCTCGATCACGGTGACCGCTCAGGATCTTTCGACCGGCGCCTATGCTGCCAAGTCGGTCTTCACCAGCACCAACGGCACCGCATCCACCGATGGTGACACAGTCGTGGTCTCGCTTGATAACGGTGGCGGCACCGGGGATATCACGATCGGCGGGACCCTCGTTGCGGGCGACAAGATCAGCCTTTCCGTCGGTGGCGAAACGGTTTCCTACACGGTGACCTCCGATGATGCCAATGCAACATCGACTGCGGATATCGTGGCTATCGCTCTCAAGGACAAGATCGACAATCTCGGCATCTCCGGCCTGACCGTTGACTACGACGTGACCAATCCCGGCGAGCTGGCCTTCACCAATAGCGGTAGCGTTGACCTGACGGTGACGGGTCAGTTCACCAATGCCGGCTCGGGCGGGCTCGGTGCGATGGCCGGGATCGACGTTTCCACCAGCGCGGGAGCCACTTCCGCCCTGGCGACGATCGAAACCCTGATCGATACCGCCATCGACGCATCCGCGGCCTTCGGCTCGGCCCGCGGGCGGATCGAAACCCAGGCGAGTTTCATCTCCAAGCTGACCGATTCGCTGAAATCCGGGATCGGCGCCATGGTCGATGCCGACATGGAAGCCGCCTCGGCACGCCTCCAGGCGCTTCAGGTTCAGCAGCAGCTGGGTACACAGGCTCTGTCGATCGCCAACCAGGCGCCGCAGAACATCCTGTCGCTGTTCCGGTAAGGGAAACTCCATGACGGGGCGCCAAAACGGCGCCCCGGTTCCCACCCCTCTGAACAGTAACGTTACCGGAAGGAAAATCCCGTGAACGCTCTGAACCTGGCCCAAACGGCCTATGCGACCACCCAATCGCCGATCCGCACCCCGCGCTCCATTGAATATGAAGCCTTCGCCCGCATCACGCATCTTCTGAAAGAAGCTGCTGCCAAAGGCCGGATGGGCTTTGCTCATCTCGCCGACGCGATCCACAGGAATCGCCGCCTCTGGACCATGCTTGCCAGGGACGTGGCCCATGCCGGCAACGGACTGCCCGGAGAACTCCGCGCGCGGATCTTCTACCTCGCGGAATTCACCAACCACCATTCGACGCTGGTCCTGAACGGCGAAGCCGAGATCGACCCTCTTATCGAAATCAACACGGCAATCATGCGCGGACTGCGCAGCCAGGCAGGTGCCCCATGAGCGGCCTGGTCCTGAAACTCGGCCCGAAGGAGCGGGTCCTCATCAACGGTGCCGTGATTGAAAACGGCGACCGGCGCTCACGCCTGTCCATCGTCACGCCCAATGCAAATATCCTGCGGCTGCGCGATGCCATCCACCCCGAAGAGGTAACCACCCCCGTACGCCGGGTCTGTTACATCGCCCAACTGGTCCTTTCCGGTGATGCCGACAAGGACGAGGCGAAAATGCAGCTCCTGCGCGGGATAGAACAACTCAGCCAGGTACTTGTCGATCATGACAGCCGCGAGTTGCTTGATCGGGCGACCAGCGAGGTGCTCGACGGGCGATATTACCAGGCGCTCAAGGCCCTGCGCGGCCTCCTGCCACGAGAAGAGCGCCTCATGGCTTCCGTACCGTCATGAGTTTCCAGCCGGTCATACCCTTCGGCGGCATGGCCGGCTGGGCGTTCCTTCAGCGTACCCGGGCCGGCCAGCAGGCGGTCTTCGACAAGGCGCCGGAAATCCGGCGGGACACGGATTATTTCGCTGAAAACATCGGCTCAATCACCACTGCGCAAGAACTCGTAAGCGATTACCGGCTGCTCAAGGTCGCCTTGGGCGCGTTTGGCCTGGATGACGATATCGACAACCGATTCTTTATCCGGAAAATCCTCGAAGAAGGTACGATTGACCCGGATTCCCTGGCCAACAAGATGTCCGACAAGCGATATCTGGAATTTTCAAAGGCGTTCGGGTTCGGGGATTTTCCCACCCCCAACACTCAGTTAAGCGATTTCGCCGACAGTATACTGGACGCCTACAAAACCCGCCAGTTCGAAGTCGCCGTCGGCGAGCAGGATAACGACCTGCGTCTGGCCATGACCCTGGAGCGCGATCTGAGCGCCATTCTGGATAAGAACACCACCGATGACGGCCGGTGGTTCTCGGTCATGGGCAATCCGCCGCTGCGGAAGATCTTCGAAACCGCCCTGGGCCTGCCTGCCTCCTTCGGCACCCTGGACCTCGACCTGCAGTTATCCGGGTTTCGCGAACGCGCCAGAGCGGTATTCGGTAACAGCGAGGTTTCGCAATTTTCCGATCCCGAGAAGATGGAAGAACTCAACCGCCTGTTTCTGGTACGCTCGCAAATCAATGCCGGAAACGGCGCTCTTTCCAGCAGCTCCATTGCCCTGACGCTCCTGCAAAACCTTCCGCGCGCAAGATAACGCGAGGCAGGTCCGAAACCCACAGCTCTCACCTCACACACAGGATCAGGCGCCAGGCAAAATTCCGCCCGAACGCCTTGCAGAGGGTTGCAAGGGAGGATTATCGGCAAATCCCGTCATCGCCCTGTCCGCTGTCCGCAACGGATGTCTCCGCAACTCGCAGCCCCTGCTCACTGAGAGGCATCGCTCTTTTCTTCCACCAGGCAGGCAGCAAGTCGGCGGAAGCTGGCTTGGGTATTCTCCCATTCGTCCTCGGCGAGAAAGGCATCCAGCTTCGGCCAGGCGGCAATGGCAGCATCTATCACCGGGTCGGAGCCGGGCGAGTAGAGTCCGGCCTGGATCATCATTTCCGAGCGATCATAGGTGCCCAGCCGCTGGCGCGCAGCGGCAATCAGCGTATTTTCAGCATCGCTGGCCGCCCCCGGCAAGGCGCGCGAAACCGAGCGCAGCAGGTCGATCGCCGGAAAGCGTCCGCGCTCGGCGATCTTGCGGTCCAGCACTACATGCCCGTCCAGCACCCCGCGCAGGATATCGGCGACCGGCTCGTCCATATCGGAGCCGGCAACCAGCACGCTGAACACCGCAGTAATGTCGCCCTGATTGTCCTCCCCCGGCCCGGCCCGCTCACACAGCGAGGTGATCTGCTGTGCCGTTGACGGGGGGAAGCCGCGCAGGCTGCCTTCCTCACCCGCTGCCAGGGCGATTTCGCGATGGGCCTCGGCAAAGCGGGTGATGGAGTCGGCCAGCAGCAGTACATGCCTGCCCCGGTCGCGAAAATGCTCGGCAACCGCCATTGCCGTCCAGCCGCAGCGGCGACGCACCATCGGCGACTGGTCCGATGTCGCCGCCACCACCACCGCCCGCTTCATCCCTTCCGGACCCAGTACCCGCTCGACGAATTCGCGCACCTCGCGCCCGCGCTCGCCGATCAGACCGATCACCACCACATCGGCCTGCACGCCCCGGGCCAGCTTGGCCAGCAGGGTCGACTTGCCGACCCCGGAGCCGGCAAACAACCCGATACGCTGCCCGCGCACGATCGGCAGCAGCGTGTTGAAGACGGCCATGCCGGTTTCCAGCCGGGCACCGAGAGGGCGGCGGCGGGTCGGGTTCACCGGCACGCCGCGCAGCGGCCGGCTCTCGGCGCCGCGCAGAATCGGACGGTCGTCCAGCGCCTTGCCAAACGGATCTATGACACGGCCGATCCAGCTGTCATCCGGGGCGATATCGCTGCGACCCAGCAGGCGCACCGCCTCACCGATACCCAGTCCTTCCACATCTCCATCCGGCAGCACCGTGACCGCCTGCCCGGACAGGGCGATGACCTCTCCCAGGCGCCCGCGCGCACCGGGCGCGCCGATTTCCACCAGATCGGCCAGACCTGCCACTGCCGAAAGCCCGGTCACCTCGACCGTACCCCGGTGAATGCGCGCCACCCGGCCCACATGATACATCGCCGGGGTAGCCGACACCTCCGCCGTCAATTGCTCGAATCCGATCATTTTTCGAATCTCCATGCCTTTCGAAACTGTTTTTAAACGAATCAGAGTTAAGCCTTGGTTGAGTTATTCGAGGGAGAAGCCCCGATGCTGGAAAAATTGCAGATCTTCCGCACTGCCCAGAGCATGGCCCGCCATGCCAGCGCACGCCAGGCAGTCATCGCACAGAACGTGGCCAATGCCGATACCCCCGGCTACCGGGCCCGCGACATTGCCTCCTTCCGGGATTCCTACGAGGCCAGCCCTCCCTCAGCCCTGCGCGCCACCCGCCCCGGCCGCTTGCTGGCCACGGTGTACTGGTCGCCCTCGATGCGGCCGTTGGCCTGCAGCAGCCCGGCAGGCAGCGGCGCCGGCCGGCCCCACAGCCACCAGCCGGCGATGGCCGCGGCGACCAGCGCCAGGAGCAGCAGGACCAGGACGACGGAACGGGCACGGCCAGCCATG
>JALWJU010000168.1 GCA_026997055.1 Paracoccaceae bacterium
CCATCTTCGCCCTCGCCGGGCGGGCCGAAGGCGCGCGCCAGCAGCAGGCCCGCGGCGCGGGCGGCGGCGAGCGGGCCGCCCTCGATCTCGGCCGTGACCAGATCCTGCGCCCCCCCCTGCCAGCCGCCGCCGCGCAGGCCGGCGACGATCAGCGCCGCCACGTCGCGCGGCGAGAATTCGCCCCGCTCGAAGCGCTCGACCAGGCCAATCAGGCTGTCGCCCTCCATCCCCGCTTCAAGCTCGGCGAGCGCGCCGAGCGTCAGCTTCAGGATGCGCCGCTCGCCGTCGATCACCAGCGCCACTTCTCCGGTCCAGGGATTGGCCATGATCAGATCGCCGTGAAAGTGAGCTCGCCCGCGCTGGCCAGCGAAAGCTCGTAGGTCGCCTCGCCGTTATGGCTGCCGGCATATTCGATCGAGGTGATCATGAACGGCCCCTCGATGATGCCGAAATCGGGCACCACGACCTGAAAATCCGGCACCTCGCTGCTGAAGAACACCGCCCTGGCGCGCTCGTCGGTGGCGGCGTCCCTGAACACGCCCGAGCCGCTGATCGAGGCGCTTTTCACCCCGGCGCCGCCCAGAAGCTCGCGCCAGCCGCCCTGGCTTTCGAGGCTGGTCACGTCCACGCTCTCGGCATTGAGGCTGAGGCGCTGGGCGCGCAGGCCGGCAATGGTCTGAAAGGTGCCGGTGCCGTCCATGTCCATCTTGATCAGGAGGTCTTTGCCGTTTTGGGCTACCATGGTATTTACTCCGTTGAAATTGCTTAGTTATCTTCGACGCGGGCGCGAAAGGTCAGGTCGATGCGGCGGATGTCGGCATCCTGCACCCGGCGCGCGCGGGCGCGGTGGAAATTGAGATAGACGAGGCTGCCGCGGCTGAGCGTCAGGCTGGCATCGACCAGCGCGTCGCTGACCGCGGCCGCGGCCTCCTTGGCGGTGCGAAAACCCGCTTCGTCGGTGACCACGCTGACGGTGATCTCGTGCAGCGCGCCGTGGCCGGTGAGGTCGCTCTTCTCGCGCACGTCCTCGGGGCCGAGGCTCACATAGGTGCCGCTGACCACGCCCGGGGGCGCGCTGTCATAGATGGCGCTGCCGACCAGGGCGGTGAGAGCCGCGTCGGACTGAAGCTGCTGATAGACGGCCTGTTGCAGCGCCGCTGCCACTCCATAGCTCATGCCGAGACCTCCTCTTGGGCGAAACAGACGAGATACCGGGCGCCGGGATCGGCCTCGGTGACCGCGAGGATGCGATAGATCCGCGTGCCCTCGACGAAGCGCTGCTCGGGCCTGGGCCGCGAGGGGGAGTCCACCGGGGCCGCGCGCACGGTGATGCGGTAGGGCACGCTGGAAACGGTCAGCTGTTCGGCCGCCTTTTCGCGCCCGGTGCCGTGGCGGATATCGGCCCAGAGCGTGCCCAGCGCGATCCAGGTGGTGGTGTAGCCGCCGGCGCCGTCGGCGACCCGCTGGGGCTCTTCGAGCACCAGCTTGCGGTTGAGGACGGGAGCGCGCATCTCACAGCCCCCCGCCGAACAGGCGCACATTGCGGTAGCGCTGAATGAGCGCCGCGACCCCGTGCGGGATCTCGTCGCCGGTGGGGGTGGTGTCGCCGCGATTCTCGTAATAATGCGCCGCCAGCAGCAGCACCGCCCGCTGCAGATCCTGCGGTATGTCGCTCCAGGCGGCGCCGAAACCGGCGGTAAAGACGATGGTCGCCGTGCCCCCCACCGGGATCGTCGGCAGGCACAGGCCGCTCGCGACCAGGCGGGGGCGGTGCATGTCCTGCTCCAGGTAGTATCTGTCCGACGCGATCACCTCGTCCACGCCCAGCCGGTCGGTGATGGTCAGCGAGGTGATGGCGCTGACCGGGGCCGTGGGCAGGGCCTGCGCGCCCAGGTCGCGCCAGGCGGTCAGGGTCCACTGGAAGGAGCGCTCGAAAAGCGTCTTTCCGGTGCGCGCCTCGATCGCCGAAAGCGCCGCGCGCAGGGTGTTCTCCAGCACTCCGTCCTGCAGGGCGGCATCGGAAAAGCCGCTCCCGAGACGCAGGTGGTCTTTGAATTCAGCGACCGGTATCGCCGTGCCCGGCACTGTGGTCAGCTCGACTAACATCATGGATTCTCTCCAACATTCCGGGCCCCTCCCGGTTCGTCTCAGGGGTCGGGCGCGCGCCTCGCATTGCTCGGACGGAGGGGGAGCAGCTAGACAACGCAAGATGATGCGCGCGCCCTGCCCGCGCCGGAGGAAGCCCCGGCGCGGGGTCTGGCTCGGCTTAGGAGACGCCGAATTTCAGAAGCTTGATCGCGGCAAAGTCGCTCACGTCGCCGCCCACGCGCTTGGTGGCGTAGAAGAGCACGTTGGGCTTGGCCGAGAACGGGTCGCGCAGGATGCGCGTGTCCGGGCGCTCGGCGATGGTGTAGCCGGCGCCGAAATCGCCAAAGGCGATCGACATCGAGTCGGCGGCGATGTCGGGCATGTCCTCGGCGATCACCACCCGGTAGCCCATCAGGCGGCTCGGCTCGCCCGCGGCCAGGCCGTCGGACCACAGGAAGCGGCCGTTCGTGTCCTTGAGCTTGCGCACGGCGCCGGCGGTCCTGGAGTTCATCACGAAGGTGCCGTTGGCGCGATACCGCGCGCCCAGCGCATAGACCAGATCGACAATCGCATCGCCCGGGGCGGTGGCGTCGAAATCGCCCGAAGTGCCGGTCACCACATAGCCGATATTGCCCCAGGTCCAGCTGGCATCGGCCACGACGGTATGGCTGAGGATACCGGTGGGCTTGTTGACCCCGTCACCGCTGATGAAGGCCGCCGCTTCGGCCTGGGCGAACTTGTCGGCGATGCGCCCGGCCATCCAGGCCTCGATGTCAAAGGCGCTGTCGTCGAGCAGGCGCTGGCTGATCTTGGGCATGGCCGCAAGCTCGTGCAGCGGGATCGAGATGCGGTCGATGGTGGGCGTGGTGGTCTCGGTGGTGGCGGTGGTCTCGTCGGCCCAGCCGGAGCCCAGATTGCCCTCGTCGATCAGCACGTCGTAAGCGGTGCCTTCGACATTGACCACATTGGCGACCTGGCGCAGGCTTCCGGCGCCGCTGAGCGTACTGGCGATGATCGCAGCGGTCTCGGGATCGACCAGGTAGCCCCCATCGGCGGCGACCGCGGTGGACATGGCCTTGCCCTCGAGGTCGAGGCCGCGCAGGCCCTCGTCGTCGCCGGTGCGCAGATAGGCCTCGAAGGCCTTCCTGTGCGGCGCGTCGAAATCGGTATTGGCGGCCAGCACCGGGCGGCCCAGGGTGTTCGTCTTACGATCCAGCATGGTCAGTCGCTCTTCCTGTTGTTGAAGCTTCTTGTGAATATCGTCGTGAAAGTTCTTGACTTCGCTCATGAAACCGGCCAGTGCGGTCTTCACCTCCGCAGCCGGGCCAGGGCCCTGAGCCTTTGTCTCTGTCTTGCTCATGCAAATTTCCTTCGTGAGGGTTCAGATCGCTGGCTCAGTTTCCTCGGGCCAGCATTTGGCGCGCGTCCGTGAGGGCCGCGGCCAGCTCGCGCAGGAGGTCTTCGGCCTCGGGGCTTTCGCCCTTGGCCGCTTCCACCCGCGCACTGGGCAGCATCGGGAAGGTCACCAGCGACACTTCCCAAAGCTCCAGCTCGGTCAAGAGCCGCTGGCCCTTGTCGTTCTTGGTGGCTTTCACAGTGCGGTAGCCGATCGACAGCCCGTCGATGGCCCCGGCCTCGATCAGCGCCGCCGCCTCGCGCCCGCGCGCCACGTCCTTGAGGATGCGCCCCTCGACCCAGAGGCCGCGCTGATCCTCGCGCACTGTGTCCCAGACCCCGATCGGCTGGCTGGGATCGTGCTGCCAGAGCATCTTGACCCGGCCGCCGCGCGCTTCGAGTGCGCGGAGACTCGCCGCATAGGCGCCCTTCATCACCACGTCGCCGCCCTTGTCCACCTCGTCGAAATGGCTGGCATAGCCGGCGATGCGCACGCCTTCCCTGACGGTCTCGGTCTCGCCGATGCGCACGAATTTGTGCTCGAGCTGCATATCCTGCATGTCTTTCGCCATTGCGGTCATCCTTCTTCCGAGAGTTTCGGCAGGCCCAGGAGCGCGCGCTTTTCGGCATCGCTCAGGAAGCTCGCATTGGCGATGCGCCGCCATTGCTGATCGCGCTCCGAGGCCAGTGCCGGGATCTGGTCGAGGTCGGGCTTCAGCAGCAGTTCCTCGCCGGCCAGGCGGCTGATCCAGGTCGAGACCGCGGCCGTGACCCTGGTCGCCAGCGGCAGCACGGTGAGGCGGTAAAAGGCGCGGTTGGCCTCCTGATAATTGGCGTAGGTCGCATCCCCCGGGATGCCCATCAGCATCGGCGGCACGCCGAAGGCGGTGGCAATCTCGCGCGCGGCCGCTTCCTTGGTCTTCTGGAATTCCATGTCCGAGGGCGAAAAGCCCATCGGCTTCCAGTCGAGCCCGCCTTCGAGCAGCATCGGCCGGCCCGCATTGCGCGCGCCCATGTGGTAGCTCTCCATCTCCGCGAGCAGGCGGTCGTATTGCTCGGCGCTCAGCTGGCTCTGGCCGTCCGCGCCCTGATAGACGATCGCGCCCGAGGGCCGCGCGGCATTGTCGAGCAGCGCCTTGGACCAGTGCGAGGCGCTGTTATGCACGTCGATCGCCGTGGCCGCGGCCATGATCGGGCTGAGGCCGTAATGGTCGTCCTGCGGGTGGAAGCTGCGGATATGGCAGATCGGCGAGAATTCCTCGCTCACATGGAAGCGGTGCTTGCGCGCGCCCACGGTGTAGTCATAGGCGACCGGCCAGCCATCGGCGCCGGGCACCAGGCTCATCCGGTCGCTGCGCAGCACATGCAGTTCGGCCGGCAGGCCGGTCTCGGCCCCCACGGCCTCGAGATAGCCGTTGCCCGAGAGCAGAAGCTGGCCATAGAGCGATTCGAAAAGCTCGGCCCGCCCCTGCGCCGCATTGGGCTGGCGGATCAGGCTCAGCACCGGGTGGGTTTCGTAGCGCCGCTCGGCATCCTGCAGCACCAGCGGCAGGGCGGCGGCGGCCTCGGCGATCAGCTTGACCGCGCGAAAGCCGATCGGGTTGCCGATAAAGCCGGTGCGCGTGAGGCTCGCCGTGTCGCGCGGGCTCCAGGCCACCCGGCCCGAAGACTGGTAGGCGATGACCGGGCCGGTGGCCGATGCCTTGGCCTCCGGCGCCGGGGCCGCGCCACGCCTGAGAAAGTCAAAAACCATATCCGCTCCTCGCTTTCATCCCGCGCCCCTTCGGGCACAGCCTTCCCGCGCGCCCGAGGGCGTCTGGGAGGTTAACCTGTTGAAGACCCGAGATTTTCGGGTAATTTCTCTGCCGGCTTCACTGCCGATGGGGGGACTTTCCCACGAAGGGTTAAAGAAGTGTTTAACCCAGCGTACGCACCCTCGGACGGCGGTAATGGGCGGCCGGCAACACCATCAGCTCATGCAGCGCCCAGACCAGGGCATCGACCCGGTCCGGGCTGCCCCTGCCCTCGTAGCCGCGCGCGGTGATGCGGCACATCTGGTCCTCGAGTTCGCCCAGGTCGCGCCGGTGGCGCACCCGCCCCTGCTCGTAGAGCGCGGCGACCGGCTCGGCGCGCGCCACCTTGCCGCGCGAGGCGCGCACCGCCTTGTAGGGCACCATCGGGTCGAGCTGGCGAATCACCGCTTCCACCAGGTCGCCGCCCTGGTTGACCTCGGCCACCAGCCGGTCGGCCCCGTGGCGCGCCATGGCATCGAGCGCCGCACGCGCCCACTCGCCCGGCGAGGCGGCCGAGACCGAGGCGTCTTCCAGCACCACCGCGCGCCATTCCTCCGGCGCGCCCTCGGTCACGGCCCCGACCACCACGATCCCGCATTCGTCCGAGCCCTTGTGGCCGCTCACCGGCGGGTCCACCGCCACCACGATGCGGCCGAACGGCCCGCCATCCTCGATTCGCGCCGCCTCCAGCGCCGCCGAGGTCCAGAGCGCATCTTCCGCGTCTTCCAGCAGCACGCCCTCGAGCTCCTGGCGCCCCAGCCGGGTGCCCGCATAGCGCGCGCGCACTTCCTCGAGGAAGGATTTCGCGAGATAGGCCCGGTTGGCCTCGGTGGGTGCGTGGGTGGTGACCGTCGAGGGCATCGCCAGGATGCGCTTGAGCACCCCCACATTGCGCGGGGTGGTGGTGACGACCTGGCGCGGATCGTCGCCCAGCCTGAGCGCGAATTGCAGCATGTCCCAGGCCTCTTCGGCCTTCTTCCACTTGGCAAGCTCGTCCACCCAGGCGGCATCGAATTGCGGCCCGCGCAGGGCCTCGGGCTCATGGGCCGAAAAGACCTGCGCCACCGCGCCATTGGGCCAGACGAGGCGCTTGCGCCCGGCCTCCCATTTCGGCCGCCGGTCCGGGGGCGAGCAGGCGAGGATGCCGCTTTCGCCAAACACCATCACCTCGCGCGCCTGATCGTAGGTCTCGCCCACCAGCGCCACCCGGCGCGCGCGGCCCCGGTCGCGCGGACCGGCCCCCTCCACCTGGGCGCGC
>JALWJU010000169.1 GCA_026997055.1 Paracoccaceae bacterium
CTCGGAAATGCCGCGGAAATCGGGGATGCGGCAGACTTCCCAGAGCAGGCGGCGGCTCGCCGGGTCGCTGGCGCGGGCGATGATTTCCGCCTCGCCCGCAAGGGTCTTGAGCGCGGTCAGGTCGTCGGCCTCGCGGGCGCGGATCAGCCAGGGGTCGTCCGGGGCCTGTTCGAGCGCGCCGATCAGGGCTTCGAGCGAGGAGAAATCCAGCGCCGGGTTGCGCCAGTGGAGCTTTTTCACCGGGGCGAAGCGATGCTCCTCAATGGCCTCGATCAGCCCCGGATCCAGCGGCGGCGCCTCGCCGGTGACGCCGAAGCTGCCATCGTTGCGAAAGCGCCCGGCGCGCCCGGCGATCTGGCCCAGCTCATGCGCATGAAGGTCGCGCCAGCGCCGCCCGTCGAACTTGGAGAGCGCCGAAAAGGCCACATGGTCGATGTCCAGATTGAGCCCCATGCCGATGGCGTCGGTGGCGACCAGGTAATCGACCTCGCCGGACTGATACATCGCCACCTGCGCGTTGCGGGTACGCGGGCTGAGCGCGCCCATCACCACCGCCACGCCGCCCTTCTGGCGGCGCATCAGCTCGGCCAGCGCATATAAATTTTCAACCGAAAAGCCGACAATCGCGCTGCGCTCGGGCATCCGGCTTGTCTTTTTCGAACCCGTATAGGTCAGCCTGCTGTAGCGGTCGCGAAACAGGAATTCCGCCTCCGGCACCAGCGCCGCAATCGCCCCGCGCATGGTGGAAGCGCCCAGAAACAGGGTCTCGCTGGTGCCGCGGGCATACAGCAGGCGGTCGGTAAAGACATGGCCGCGCTCGGGATCGGCGGCGAGCTGGATCTCGTCCACGGCAAGAAAATCGGGGCTCTCGCCCTCCACCATCGCCTCCACCGTGCAGACCCAGTAGCGGGCGCGCTCGGGCACGATCCGCTCCTCGCCCGTGACCAGCGCCACCACCGACGGCCCGCGCAGGGCCTTGACGCGCTCATAGACCTCGCGCGCGAGCAGCCGGAGCGGCAGGCCGATCACCCCGGTGGGATGGGCCAGCATGCGCTCGATCGCGTAATGGGTCTTGCCGGTATTGGTCGGGCCCAGCACCGCCCTGATGATCCCGCTCACAGCCCTTGCCTGCCCTGTCCGCGCTCTCTTTCCTGCCGCAGCGGGACGCTATCGCCCCTGTCGGGCGGATGCAAGCGCCCGGCACGGCTGTCTCAGCTGTCGAACATCCCGGCTTTGCGCTCAAGCGCCCGGATCGCCTCCTGCAGGTCGGGGCGGTTCGGGCTGAGTGCCAGCACGGCGCGGTAGGCGGCAAGGGCCTTTTCGGTCTGGCCGGTTTCCTCGAGGATCATCGCCAGCCCCGTCAGCGCCCCGAAATGGCGCGGCTCCAGGGCGAGCGCATGGGCGATGTCGTCGAGCGCCGGCCCGTAGAGCCCGGCGGCGAAATAGGCGGTGGCGCGCCCGTTCCAGGCTTCGGCGAAGTCCGGCGCGTGGTCGATCAGGGCGGTGAAATGCTCGATCGCCGCCTGCGTCTCGCCCGCTTCCAGCGCCCCGTAGCCGCGCACCAGCAAAAGGTTCAGCGTGGGCGAGCCGCTGTCGGACCAGAGGTCGCGGATCTCGGCCTCGATCACCTGCCATTCGTCCGGCCCGGCCTTTTGCAGGGCGGCGAACAGCTGGTCGATACGCTCGGCGGAACCGGCCCCCGCCGGCAGGGCCAGGCAGGCGAGCAGGATCGGAAAGAGTGCGCGCAGGATCATGGGGGCAGCATAGCCGGTCCCGCCGCCCTTGCCCAGAGGCCGGCCAGCCCAGATCTGCCCGGCTCCATGCTCCCTGCTTCTGCCCCCTGCCCCTGCCCCGGCTCCCTGCCCTCTGCCACCCTGTCCTGCCCGCTTACGCGGCGAAAGCCTTGCAGCCCGCGCCGATCCCGCTAAGCTGTCCCCGGATGCCCCATGAAACCCCATGCGGGCAGAGGATCAGCAGCAGGAGAAACCATGAGCGACGTGATCGAGGCGGCAGTAGCCGCGCTGAACGAGAAGCTGGGCGGCGGCTTTGACGGGGTGGCGAAATTCGTCATCGAGGGCGAAGGCGCGCTGATGGTCGATGGCGCGGGCGCGCGGGCCGGCGACGAGGAGGCGGAAGTGACCCTGAGCGCCAGCCAGGAGGTCTTCGAAGCCCTCCTCGCCGGAGAGCTGAACCCCACCACCGCCTTCATGACCGGCAAGCTCAGCGTCGATGGCGACATGGGCGCGGCGATGAAGCTGGGTGCCGCGCTGACCTGATGCAGCAGGCGCCGCTGTATCGCGACATCGCCTTCGGCCCCGAGGGGGGGCGTGCCTTCTGGATCAGGGCCGGCGACGGGGTGCGCCTGCGCATCGCCCACTGGCCGGCGATGAAGGCGATGGAAAGCCGCGGCACGGTGCTGCTGTTTCCCGGCCGCACGGAATATGTCGAGAAATACGGCCCCACCGCCGGCGAACTGGCGGCGATGGGCCATGACACGCTCACGATCGACTGGCGCGGCCAGGGGCTCGCGGACCGGCCCTGCCGCGACAGGATGGTGGGCGATGTAGGCGATTTCGGCGAATATCAGCTGGACATCGCCGCCATGCTGGAAGCGGCCGAGGCGCTCGCCCTGCCCCGCCCGTTCTACCTGCTGGCCCATTCCATGGGCGGCTGCATCGGCCTGCGCGCCCTGCACGAGGGGCTGGAGGTCAGGGCGGCGGCATTCTCTGCGCCGATGTGGGGGATCCTGATGGCCGGGCATCTGCGCCCGCTGGCATGGGCATCGTCGTGGCTGTTTGCCCGGCTGGGACTGGGCTGCCGGCTGGCGCCGGGCACGCGGATAGAGACCTATGTGGAGGTCCAGCCCTTCGAGGACAACCAGCTGACCACCGACGAAAACCGCTATGCCTTCCTGCAGAAACAGGCCCGCGAACACCCGGAGCTCACCCTGGGCGGCCCGTCGATGCGCTGGCTCTACGCGGCCCTGCGCGAGACCCGCGCGCTCCGGGCCATGGCGCCGCCGGAGGTGCCGGCGGTGACCTTTCTGGGCAGCCATGAGCGGATCGTCGATCCGGCGCCGGTTCATGCGCTGATGAAAGCCTGGGGAGAATCGGGACGACTCGAAATCATCGAGGGCGCCGAGCATGAGGTGCTGATGGAGCCCCCGGAAACCCGCGCCCGGATCAATGGCGCCCTGGCGGATCTGTTCGGCGCCCACCGATAAGGCCTCCCGCCAGTGCATGGGCCGAGCCGCGCCAAGCCCCGGAAGCCTCCCGGCCCCCGTCGCGCGCCAGAGCGCTCCCGGCGCCCGCCAGAGCGCTCCAGCCACGGCCGTTGCGCGCCCGCCGCAGGCGCCCGGGCGTGTGGCATCAGCTGTTGGAGCAGGAGAGGCCGGTCCAGCACAGCTGCGGGGAGAAGCGGGGGCGGGTCATGGTAATGTCGTAGATCCTGCGCGCCCCGATCCCGGTCAGGGTCGGGTTGATCGCGGGCTCGTACTGCATCTCGGTCTCGACCATGATCACCCGGTCACCCTGGGCGATCATGGGGATGATGTCGCGGTAGTCGTTATTGACATCGGAATTTCTCAGTCGCTGCCTGCCGTCGGTGGCGCGCGACCAGTCCCGGCGCAGGACGCGACGGGCCGGGTCGTCGCAGCGGCTGGTACAGCGCACCGGCGTAACCCGGATCCAGGCATCCTCTCCGCCCCGGGTGAGGAAGGCATAGACATTCTCGGCGCCGTTCAGATAGCTGGTGTCGATCGGGTTGGTTTCGCGCGAAAACAGGTCGGCGATGGCGTAATTCCCCTTCAGCGCCAGGGAACGGGTGTGGTAAACATCGAAAAAGGCGTACATGGCGGTAAAGGCCCAGAGCAGGAAGGGCATGACCAGCACCGCCTCGACCGAGATCGAGGCCTCCTCGCGGCGCAGGAAATCGGCGGCCAGGCGGCGGACCGGGCGAACGGCCAGGCGGCGGGCGATGGGCAGGCGGTGCGGTTTCATCCGACCCTCCCTCACGGCTCGTTCACGAAGGTTGACGCCGCCACCAGAGCATAGCCGCCGCTGTCATCCAGCGGCATGTCCAGCACCAGCGGCGTGGTGTCGAAGAACGGATCGGTGATCATGCAGACGCGCACCATCATCAGTTCGTTCTGGGTGCCGAAATTGAAATCGACCACCGGATCGATATTCGCATCGCGATCGACACAGGTATATTCCGGGGCGGGGAGATTCCAGCTGCTGGTGGAGATCGGCACCAGTTCGATCGTCAGCGAAGAGGTACACTCGCCGAGCACCAACGCGTCGTTGCAGATGCGTCGGCGCAGCTCGTCGCTGGTGGCCGGGCTGAGGGTGCCCAGACGCAGGGTGCGGACATTCATGTCCACGGCCCGCTCCAGCAGCACCGAGCGCATCAGATAGACCCCGATCTCGATCGAGGACAGGAACAGGAACATGATCAGCGGGAAGAACAGCACGAATTCGATCGTGGCCGAGCCCTCTTCGCGCCGCAACCAGCCTGCGGAGGCGATATGCTCACGCGGGTGCCGCATGTCAATTGACCAGGCGCAGGGCCGAAATCTGCCGGGCGATGGCGGCAAAGGCATCGGTCAGGTCGGCACCGTCCACGTCGAAATAATGCGCCGGCGATGAGGCGCAGGACTGCATCACCGCCGCCGAAGCGCTGGTGACCTCGAAACCGATCGTATAGACGGTGATGTTCTGCGCCTTGGCGGCGGAGCAGATCGCGTCGAGCTGCATATCCTTGGTCCAGCCGCCATTGCTGGAGACGGGCGTGCCCAGCCACCAGAACTGTTCGTACCAGTCGATGGTATAATTCGCCCACAGGTCCGGGAAGCTGTATTCGACCGCGCTGCCGGGTTCGTTCTGCCAGGAGCAGGACCACCACCACCAGCCGCTGCACGAATAGGAGGAACCGGCGCCATAGGGGTGGTCCTGCCACTCGCCGGTATGGGGCCAGTAGAACATGTCCGTGGATGGGC
Source organism: Paracoccaceae bacterium (assembly GCA_026997055.1). GTDB lineage: Bacteria > Pseudomonadota > Alphaproteobacteria > Rhodobacterales > Rhodobacteraceae > JAAEUB01. The sequence continues at coordinate 4,997 of JALWJU010000169.1, forward strand.
GATAGATCGACACGCGGTCGGGATAGACGGTATTGTAATAGACGCCGCTGGGACCGCTGCGATAGCCCTCATTCAGGTAATACTGCGTGGTGTTGACCCCGTCGGTCATCAGCACGATCACCTTCTTGATGCCGTTTTCGCTGTAGGAAAACGGGCGGTCGTCAAAGGCCGCATCCACATATCCCGTATCCACCAGCCCCTGAATGACCGGCTGGAAGGCCGGGTCGAGGAAGGCCGAGCCCCATTTCATGCCGAGGTCGATCGAGGTATTGCCGCTGGCCTGCAGGTCGATGATCGCATCGCGCAGGTCCTGGGGCTCGTTCTCCATCGGCAGAATCCTGCGCCAGGCGTCGGTGGAGCACTCCCACCAGACAGGGCTGCTCCAGTAATAGGCATCGAAATGCCCGGTGCGCTTGTAGAGCGTATCAGGGTCGATCGCCGCGTCTTCGAAATCCTCCGCCTCGAAGGTGATGCAGGAGGAATATTCGTGCTCCTCGGTGACGGTGAGCTGGTCCAGCACGCTTTCGCCCGCCAGTACCTGCTGGGCATAGGGAACCAGGGTGATCGACACCGTATCGGGCTCCACCGTGCAGTCGGTGGTGGCATCGGGGTCGGAAGGGTCGCACATCAGGATGTTGACGAACTGGATCGCGGCCAGGCGCAGCAGGTCGATCTTGCTCCTGCCCCCGCTATAGCTCCACCAGCCCATGGAGCCCGACACATCCACCACCAGCGACACCTCGGTGCGCGTGGCGCTTTCCTCGGCGGTGCCGGCGGCGGGGGTCTGCAGATCGGTGATCCCCAGCATCCGCATGAAGGTCGTGGGCATGTCCATGTCGGCGCTGGCCGACACCCGGCGCGAAGTCAGCGAAGCCGTGGCGGTGATGTCATCGGCCCCGATATAGGCGCCCAGATCGGCCCGGTCGAAATAGTCCAGCACCACCTCTTCGGGGGACAGCTCCTGATTCAGGCTGGCCGCCGCCAGCACGGCGCGGTCAAGCGTGCTCTGCAGGCGCGCGCGGTGGGTTTCGTAGCGCACCAGGTCCAGCGCCATGCCTCCCACCAGCAGCATCGCCATGAAAACGAACAGCGCAAAGACCACCAGCGAGCCGCTCTCGTCCCGGCCAAAGGCCCCGTGGCCGCGACCGCGCCTCCGGCAATGCCGCGGCACAGTGTCTGCATGCGCATCGCCTGCATGCGCATCCGCGCCCTTCCTCTCTGTCCGCTCACGCATGGCCATCTTCATTGCCTTTTCAGTACTCGAATCGATACCCGGAGCCGCCCCCGGGGACACAAGGCACCGATGCGAAGTGACTTCATTCCTGTGGCAGGAATAAGGCAGGAGCATGTCTTTTATATTGCTTTTGACCATTTTGATTTTGACGCGCTTTGCCCCGACGCAGGACGGCGAAGCCCGGAGCCGCGGCACGGCCTGCTCGCCCGCGCCGCGGTCCGAACCGGCGCCGGCGGCAATGCGAAGCACCGGAAAGCCCGAAATCGCCCGAAAACCGCGGGCGCCGGCAGAAAGCGGCG
>JALWJU010000170.1 GCA_026997055.1 Paracoccaceae bacterium
CTTCTGGGCGTCACCGTGGGTGAGGAATATGGCGGCATCGGCGCCTCTTATGTGAGCTACGGGCTGATCGCGCGCGAGATCGAGCGCATCGACAGCGGCTATCGCTCGATGATGAGCGTGCAGTCGAGCCTGGTGATCTACCCGATCCATGCCTATGGCTCCGAGGAGCAGCGGCAGAAGTATCTCCCGGGCCTCATTTCCGGCGAACTCATCGGCTGCTTCGGCCTGACCGAGCCCGATGCGGGCTCGGACCCCGGCAGCATGAAGACCCGCGCCGAAAAGATCGCCGGCGGCTATCGCCTCACCGGCAACAAGATGTGGATTTCCAATTCGCCCTTTGCCGATGTCTTCGTGGTCTGGGCCAGGTCCGAGGCCCATGGCGGCAAGATCCGCGGCTTCGTGCTGGAAAAGGGCATGGCGGGGCTGTCAGCACCCAAGATCAGGGGCAAGCAGAGCCTGCGCACCTCCACCACCGGCGAGATCGTCATGGATGGGGTCGAGGTGGGCGAAGACGCGCTCCTGCCCGGCATCGAAGGGCTGAAGGGCCCCTTCGGCTGCCTCAACCGCGCCCGCTACGGCATCGCCTGGGGGGTGATGGGCGCGGCCGAATTCTGCTGGCAGGCGGCGCGCCAATACGGGCTCGACCGCAAGCAGTTCGGCAAGCCCCTGGCGCAGACCCAGCTATACCAGAAGAAACTCGCCGACATGATGACCGAGATCGCCCTTGGCCTGCAGGCGGCGCTGCGGGTGGGCCGGCTGATGGACGAGGCCAACGCCGCGCCCGAGATGATCAGCCTGATCAAGCGCAACAATTGCGGCAAGGCGCTCGACATCGCCCGCATGAGCCGCGACATGCACGGAGGCAACGGGATCAGCGAGGAATTCCAGGTGATCCGCCACATGATGAATCTCGAAACGGTCAATACTTACGAGGGCACCCATGACGTGCACGCCCTTATCCTCGGGCGCGCGCAGACCGGACTACAGGCCTTCTTCTGAGCCGCGCAACCATGCTTCGAGCGCGCCCACCTGCGCCGCGCTCAAGCGCAGGCCCAGCTTCGAGCGACGCCACAGCACATCCTCGGCGCTGCGGGCAAATTCGCGCTCGACCATCCAGCGCACCTCCCGCTCGCTGAGCCCGGCGCCGAAATCGCGGCCCAGGTCCTCGCGGCTCCGCGCCCCTGCGAGCATCCGCGCCGCATCGGTGCCATAGGCGGCGATCAGACGCGCCGCATCGCCCTCGCTCAGGAAAGGATGCGCCGCGCGCAACTCGCGCTCGAGCCGCTCGGCCTCGCCCACCGGGAAATCGCCCCCGGGCAGGGGCGCAGAGGCGGTCCAGGGGGCGGTGGCGGGCGCGAGCTTTTCCAGCGCCTTTTCGGCCAGCACCCGATAGGTGGTGATCTTGCCGCCAAAGACATGCAGCACCGGCGCGCCGGCGCTCTCGTCGAGCACCAGGCGATAGTCGCGCGTCTCGGCGGTGGCGCTCCCCTCGCCGGTGCTGAACAGCGGCCGCACCCCGCTGAAGCTCGCGACGATATCCCCCCGGCTGAGCGGCTTGCGCAAATAGCGGGCGGTGAAGGCGAGCAGGTAGTCGATCTCTTCTTCGGTGATGCGCGCGGGCTCGTCGGGGCTCTGCTTCGCCGTCTCGGTGGTGCCGATCAGGGTGAAATCGCGCTGGTAGGGGATGACGAAGACCAGCCGCCCGTCCGCCCCCTGCAGGTAATAGGCGCGCTCGTGCGCATAGAGCCGCGGCACGATGATGTGGCTGCCCTGCACCAGACGAATATGGGCGGGCGACTGGCCGCCGATCACGCCTGTCAGCACCTTTTCCACCCACGGCCCGGCGGCATTGACCAGCTTTCGGGCGCGATATGTCTGCCGCGCGCCGGAAGCATCCACGCATTCGATCTCCCAGAGCCCGCCCACGGGGCGCGCCGCCGCCACCTCGCAGCGGGTCAGGATGCGCGCGCCCCGCCTGGCGGCATCCACCGCATTGAGCACCACGAGGCGGGAATCGTCCACCGTCGCGTCGCTGTATTCATAGGCGCGCCGGTAGTGGGGCTTCAGCACCGCGCCGGCCGGATCGCGGGCAAGGTCCAGCGCCCTGGTCCCCGGCAGCGAGGAGCGCGCGAGGTGGTCGTAGAGAAACAGCCCCAGCCGGATCAGCCAGCCCGGTCGCCGCCCCCTGAGCCAGGGCATGAACAGTCCCAGCAGCCTTGACGTGGGCGTGCCCGCCTCAAAGCGCATGTCCGCATCGAGCGGAAAGACGAAGCGCCTGGCGCGCGCGATATGCGGCATGGCGGCGAGCAGCACGTCGCGCTCCGCAAGCGCCTTGCGCACCAGCGAGAACTCGAAATATTCCAGATAGCGCAGCCCGCCGTGAAACAGCTTGGTCGAAGCCGAGGAAGTGGCCGAGGCGAGATCGCCCTTCTCGGCCAGCGCCACCGAAAGCCCGCGCCCGGCCGCATCACGCGCGATGCCGCAGCCATTGACCCCGCCGCCGATGACGAAGAGGTCAAATGCCGCTGGAGTTCCTTCCCGTTCGCGCATGTCTTGCCCGTCTCTTTTCACGCCGCCTGTATGCGGCCAATGCCGGGGCCTTTCCAGCCCTATCTGCCCGCCGCCGGCCGGACGACGCCGCGTTTCGCACGGCGCGCCCCGCGCTTTTCTTTGAACCGTAGGGCGAGTCGGGCTATGCTTGGCCATATCAGAGCGCAGCAGGGATTCTCCCGGAGATGCGCCTGACATCCGGGATGGCCCGTTGGCGCGCAACCGTCAAGGAGTGGAGCCATGCCCGACAAGAAACCTTCCTCCCCCCGTACCGCCCTGATCTGCGGCCCCTACCAGTCGGGCAAGTCCACCCTGTTCGAGGCGCTGCTGGCCGAGGCCGGCGCGCACAAGCGCCACGGCGCCGGGCTGAGCCTCGCCGACCAGAGTCCCGAGGCACAGGCGCATGGCATGTCCACCGAGATGAATCTGGCTTCGTTCGACTATCTGGGCGAGGCATGGACCCTGATCGACTGCCCCGGCTCGGTCGAACTCATGCAGGAGGCAGCGGGAGCGCTCGATATCGCCGATATCGCCGTGGTGGTGGTGGAGCCCGAGGAGGGGAAAGTCCGCGCGCTGGCCGGCTGGCTGAAGCTGCTCGATGTCGCCGATGTGCCGCACATGGTGTTCATCAACAAGTTCGACCGGCCGAATCTGTCCCTGCGCGCGCTCTTGCAGGCCTTTCAGGGGGCGAGCGCGCATCCGCTGGTGCTGCGCGAGATCCCGATTCGCGAGGGCGAGCGGGTCACCGGGCATGTGGATCTGGTCTCCGAGCGTGCCTTTCACTGGGAGGAGGGGGCGCATTCGAGCCTGATCCCGCTCCCCGAGGCCGCCGCCGGGCGCGAGGCCGAGGCGCGCAGCGAACTGCTCGAAAGCCTTGCCGATTTCGACGATACCCTGCTGGAAAAGCTGCTCGAAGACGTGGAGCCGGAGCAGTCGGAGATCTACGAAAATATCGGTCGCGACCTGGCGGAAAACCTGGTGGTGCCGGTCTTTTTCGGCTCGGCGCTGGAGGGTCACGGCATCCTGCGGCTGATGAAGGCCCTGCGCCACGACGCGCCCGACATCTCGGTGACCGCCGAGCGGCTGGGCGTGGCGCAGGACGGCACCATGCGGCTCAAGGTCTTCAAGACCCGGCATGCGGGCCATGCGGGCAAGGTCTCGCTGGCGCGCATCCTCTCCGGCAGGCTCGGCGCCGGGGAGAGCGTGGCCGGAGCGCGGCCTTCGGGGATGAGCCGCGTCTTCGCGGGCAAGCTCACCGGCATCGCGCAGGCCGTGGCCGGCGAGGTGGTCGCCCTGACCAGGCTCGAAGAGGTGTCCACCGGCGACCTGCTCACCGGCGAGGCACGCGAGGCAAGTGCCACGCCTCCGCCCCCGCCCCAGTTCAGCCTCGCCATCCGGGCCGAAAGGCGCGGCGACGACGTGAAGCTGCCCGAAGCCCTGGCGAAGCTCATGGACGAAGACCCCTCCCTCACCGCCGCCTTCGACGAAAGCACCGGCGAGCATGTGCTCCACGGGCAGGGCGATACCCAGCTGCGCCTGGCGCTGGAGAAGCTAAAGGGCCGGTTCGGGCTCGAAGTCAGCGCCAGCCCCCCGCGCATCGCCTGCCGCGAGACCATCCTCAAGCCCGTCATCACCCGCTACCGCCACAAGAAGCAGAGCGGCGGGCATGGGGAGTTCGGCGAGGTGGAGCTGAAGCTGCGCCCGCTGGCGCGCGGCGAGGGCTTTGCCTTCAGCGAGTCGATTCATGGCGGCGTGGTGCCGAAGCAGTATCACGCCGCGGTCGAGGCCGGGGTGCGCGATGCGCTCCAGTCCGGGCCGATGGGCAATCCGGTGATCGACCTCGCCGTGGAGCTGACCGACGGCAAGCACCACAGCGTGGACAGTTCGGAAATGGCCTTCCGCCGCGCCGCTGCCCAGGCCACCAGAAACGCGCTCGGAGAGGCGGGCACGGTGATGCTCGAGCCGATTCACGCGGTGCGCCTTTCGGTGCCCGACGAATACATCGCCGCGGTGCAGAAGATCGTCACCGCCCGCCGCGGCCAGATCCTCGGGCTGGAGGCGAAGGAGGGCTGGGAAGGCTGGCAGGAAGTGGTGGCGCAGATGCCGGCGGCCGAGATGCACGACCTGATCGTGGAACTGCGCAGCGCGACTCAGGGGGCGGGCAGCTTCACCGCCGAATTCGACCGCCTGCAGGAGGTATCGCCGAAGGAGGCCAGGCGCCTGCAGGCGGCGCAGTAGCTGTCGCGGGGCCGCGCGTGGGCGGGTTCAGGGCAGCCAGCCCTGCAGATTCTCCAGAACGATGCTCTCCAGCATCTCCAGGTGCGCCGGATCGTCGTTGAGCGCGGGGATATAGGTGAAGCTCTCGCCCCCCGCCTCCTCGAAGGCCTCGCGAATCTCGCCGTTGATCTCCTCCAGCGTCTCCAGGCAGTCAGCAGCAAAGCCCGGCGCCAGCACGGCGATGGAGCGCACACCCAGGCGCGCCAGGCGCGCCACTTCATCGACCGTATAGGGCTTCAGCCACTCCTCCTTGCCGAAACGCGACTGAAAGGCGCTGACGAGCGCGCCCTCGCCCATTCCCAGGGCTTCCCCGAGCAGGCGCGAGGTCTCGAGACACTGTTCGTAATAGGGATCCCCCGCCGCACGGTGACTCTCCGGCGTGCCGTGATAAGAGGCGACCAGAACTTCCGGGCGCGCGCCTCCGAGCGCCGCCTCCACCGAGGCCGCCAGCGCCCGGATATAGAGCGGATGGTCGTAATAGGCGGGCACGATGCGCAGGGCGGGCTGGGCCATCTCGTCCATCAGGGCACGAAAGAGCTGGTCATTTGCCGTCGCCGTGGTGGCGCCGGCATATTGCGGATAGAGCGGGAAGAACAGCAGCCGGTCGCAACCCGCCTCCAGCATCGCGCGCAGAACCTCGCGGATCGGCGGCTTGCCGTAGCGCATGGCATATTCCACCTGCACCGCATCGCCGAAGCGCGCCTGCAGGCGGGTGCGCAGTGCCGCGGTCTGGTCTTCGGTGATCAGCTTGAGGGGGCTGCCGCCGCGCTCGTTGTCCCAGATCTTGCGGTAATTTTCCCCGGAGCGAGCGGGTCTTGTGGTCAGGATCACGCCCTGCAGAAGCGGCTGCCACTTCCAGGGCGCCATGTCCACCACCCGCCGGTCGGAGAGGAATTCGCTCAGATACCGGCGCATGGACCAGTAATCGGTGCCGTCCGGGGTGCCGAGATTGGCGATGAGTATGCCGGTCCTGCCTGCCATATGTGCTCTCCTGTGCGCGCCACCCTGATAGCGCGCCTGCCCGCCGGGTCAATGCGGCTTTTCGGCGTTTTTCAGCGCTTCGGCGAGGCTGACCTCGGCGCTGCCGGGGCGCAGGGGCTTCTGCTGGCTTTCGTGGGGCGCCCAGCCGGCGAGGAAGATCAGCTCGAAGCGCGCCAGCACGCGCCCGCCTTCGGCCGCATTTTCGCGCGCATATATCTCCGCAGCCCGGTCGAATACCGCGCGCCGCGTGGGCCGGCGCAGGCGAGCGGCCATGGCATTGGCCTCGCCCATGGCGCGCAAATCGCGCATCAGCGCATACATGTCCGTATAGCTCACCTGCTGCTTCAGGCTGTCTGCCACCGGCAGCGCCAGCCCGGCCCGTTGCAGAGCCGCGCCCAGATCGCGGATCTCGGCCATCGGCAGCACCCGAGGCGCCATGCCGCCGCTGATCTCGCTTTCGGCCTGCGTCAGGGCGGCACGCAGGCCCGCAAGCGTCTCGCCGCCGATACTCGCACCGAGGAAGAGGCCGTCGGGCCTGAGCGCCCGGGCGCATTGGATCAGCACGCCCACCGGGTCATCGGCCCAATGCAGGCCCATGGCGTGGATCACCAGATCATGCGCGCCGGGAGAGAGATCCAGCACCTCCTCATCGGCGACGATACGCGCTTCCGGCAGCAGTTTTCGCCAGATTTGCGGAAAATCCGTCACGA
>JALWJU010000171.1 GCA_026997055.1 Paracoccaceae bacterium
CCATGGACATCACCAATAGAGACGCCATGGCCCAGCTCTGCCGCGCGATCTACGACCGCTGGGGCAAGCTCGACCTGTGGGCGCATACGGCGATCGAGGCGCCGCAGCTCACCCCTGCTCCCCATCTCGGCGAAAAGGACTGGTCCAGGGCGCTCGCCACCAATGTGGACGCCACCCAGCGGCTGATCACCTATGTGGCGCCGCTCTTGGGAGAGCACGGCACGGCGCTGTTTTTCGAAGACGGCCATGCGGGCGAGAAATACTTCTCCGGCTACGGCGCGACCAAGGCCGCGCAGGTAGCCCTGGCCCGAAGCTGGGCCGCCGAGACCGAGCGCCTCGGCCCCAGGGTGGTGCTCGCCCGGCCCCGCCCCATGGCCACCGCCATGCGGGCCCGGTTTTATCCGGGAGAGGACCGCGGGGCTCTTGCCCCTCCGGCCCGGGAAGCGGCCCGTATCCTGGCCGAACTCCTCCCCTGAGCGCCTCCTGCCGGCCCACGCAGCAGGGCAGCCGAGCAGGGGCAGCCGATGCAGCTGCCGGCTCCAGGCCGGTCGCATCCGCGCAACAGCCCGCCAGCCGGCGGCTTGCGCGCCTGGCGGGGCGGTTTCGGGGAGCGGCTTCAGGGAGCGGATTCGGGGGCATCGCCGACGGGAGCGGGCTGAGCGGGATCCTTTGCATTCGGATAGACAAGTCCCGCCGAAATCACCAGCTTGGCCGCGTCTTCCACGCTCATCTCCAGCTCGATCACATCGCTCTTTGGCACGAACAGCAGAAAGCCCGAAGTGGGATTGGGCGTCGTGGGCAGAAAGACCGACATGATCTCCGGCTCCACGTCGATGCGCCGGTCGATCTCGCCCTTGGCCCGGGTCGAGATGAAGGCGATCGCCCAGATCCCCTTGCGCGGATACTCCACCAGGCAGGCCTTGTCGAACTTGGTCTCGTCGCTCTGCGAAAACACGGTTTCGGCGATCTGCTTGAGCCCGTTATAGAGCGAGCGCACCACCGGCATCCGGTCCACCAGGCTCTCGCCCCAGGCCAGGAAGGAGCGGCCGATGAAGCCCTTGGCCATCCAGCCCACCAGCACCGTGAAGATCAGGAACAGCCCCACCCCCACGCCGCGCACGTTCAGATGCACATCTGGGCCGAACAGATCCTTGATCAGCTTTTCCGGCTGGTAGGCGGCCGGCACGAAAGGCAGCACCCAGCTGTCGATCCAGCCCACGAAGGTCCAGATCAGCCACATGGTGACGGCGATCGGTACCACCACCACCAGCCCGGTGAGGAAATTGTTGCGCAGCCCGGCAAACAGGCGAAAACGCCCCTTCGGGCGGGATTTTGGCTCGATTTCCTTGCTCATGGGCTCCGGATCCTGTGCTCCCTTGGCTATTTAGGGCAGGCAAGGGGCATCGGCAATGGGCGGGCCGGTTTCAGGCGGCATTTTCCGGCAGATCCCGCAGCCGGCGGGCGATCCCGGCGGCCAGGCGCGCATTGTTGCGCACCAGGGCGATATTGGCGCTGAGCGAGCGCCCGCCGGTGGCGTGATGGATGTGGTCGAGCAGGAAGGGGGTCACTTCCTTGGCGCTGATGGCGCGCTCGGCGGCCTCGGCAAGTGCCGCGCCGATCACCGGCAGCAGGTCGTCGCGCGCGATCTCGTCGGATTCGGGGATCGGGTTGGCCACAAGCTGGCCGCCCGGGAGCCCGAGCGCCGCGCGCATTCGGTGGGCGCGGGCGATCTCGCCGGCCGTGTCCATGCGCAGCGGGCTGGGCAGGCCCGAGGAGCGCGACCAGAAGGCGGGGAAGTCGTCCTGACGATAGGTGATCACCGGCACGCCGAGGGTTTCGAGCACTTCGAGCGTCTTGGCGATGTCGAGGATCGCCTTGGCCCCGGCCGCGACCACGCTGACCGGGGTGCGCGCAAGCTCCTGCAAATCGGCGGAGATGTCGAAGCTCCGCTCGGCGCCGCGATGCACTCCGCCGATGCCGCCGGTGGCAAAGACCTCGATTTCGGCCAGATGCGCCCCGATCATGGTGGCGGCCACGGTGGTGGCGCCGCTCGCCCCCCGCGCCATGCAGGCGGCGAGATCGGCGCGGCTGAGCTTGGCCACGTTTTCGGCGCGGGCCAGCGCCTCCAGTTCGGCCTCTTCGAGGCCCACATGCAGGCGGCCTTCGAGCACGGCGATGGTGGCAGGCGTGGCGCCCGCGGCGCGGATGTCGCTTTCCACCAGGCGGGCGGTCTCGACATTCTGCGGCCAGGGCATGCCGTGGGTGATGATGGTGCTTTCCAGCGCCACCAGGGGCGCGCCGTTCGCGCGCGCCTCGCGCACCTCGCGGCTGAAGGCGATGAAGGAAGTGTCAGGCATCGGCATCCTCTCCCGAAACATATCTGGCCGCCGCCGCCAGCGCCCGCGCGAGCGCTTCGCCCGGCGCGGCCCCGGCGGCTTCGGCGGCGATATGGGCGGCCATGAAGGTATCGCCCGCCCCGGTGACGCGGGCCACGCTGACGCGCAGGGCAGGGGCGAAGCGGATCCCTTCCGGCCCGCCTTCGGCCGCACCATTGGCCCCGTCGGTGACCAGCACCCGGCGCGCGCCGGCCGCCAGCAGCGCCTCGGCCCCCTCGCGGGCGGTGGCGGGCGTGGTGCCGGTAATGAGCCCCGCCTCCTCGCAATTCACATAGAGCGTGGCGCCGGGATGGCCCAAGAGCGGCGCCAGCCGGCGCGCCTTGCCGGGGCTGGCCGGGGCCACGCGCAGATCGGCGCGCTCAAAGCTCTCGCGCCCGGCGATATCGGCCAGAAGCGCCTCGGTCAGGTTGCCGTCAAGGGCGATCAGCCCTGCCCAGGGCGCGGCCCGGCTGCCCAGCCGCCCGTCCTCCAGCGGGGCGAGGATCGCATCGCCCGCCGCCTCCAGCGAATGGGCATCGGCAATCGCCGCCACCAGCCCGCCCGCGCCCTCGATCGCCATGTAGATATCGGTGGGCAGGGCCTCGGGGCGATGCACATGGGCGGTCTCGATCCCCATCCGCGCGCAGGCGGCGAGCAGTTCCTCGCCCGCCTCGTCGCGCCCGATCGCGCTCAGCAGCGCGGGCCGCATCCCGAAGCGCGCGAGCGTCATGGCGATATTGAGCGCCACGCCCCCGGGCAGGCGCGAGATGCGTCCGGGCATGTCCGCGCCCATGCGCATCGGCGCCGGCGAACGCCCGATCACGTCCCACAGCACGCTGCCGATGCACAATATGTCCGCCCGCTCGCTCACCCGCCCTCAATGACCCGCCGGAGCACGCAGGTCAACAGGATCAGCCGGGGCAGGCGGGTCAATGGGCGGCGCCGGGCACGGCGAAGGTCAGGTTGGCCCAGAGGCTTTCCCAGACCGCGCCGGTCTCCGCCGCCAGTTCCGGCCCCGGCTCGCGCAGCACCACCGCGTCCAGCATGTAGACATGGCCGGGCAGCACAGGGATACGGGCGATGCCCTGGCCGTCGGTGCGGGTGGTGGTGATATAGACCTCGCCTTCCGGGTCTTTCTCGAATATCTCGATCTGCGCGTCACTGCGCGGGGCATCCCGATAGAAGAGCTGCACCGGCAGCCCCCCCTCCGGGGAATCGGTGTAGGGATTGGCCAGCGCCACGAGCTCGGTTTCCAGCCCCAGCCGCCTGTCCGCCCCCGCTCCGTCGCCGACGGCCACCAGCGCCTTGGAAAAGCGCGTGTAACTTTCGCGAAAACCGCTCTCCGGCAGGCCGCGCGCCAGGTGAATTTCGCGCGAGGCGGGCAGGTCCTTGTGGGCGGCGAAGGCGAGGAACTTGTCGAATTCCCGGTAGGTCAGCGTGGCGGTGGCGGACTGATAGACCAGGACCAGAAGCCCCTCCGGCTCCGCTTCGATATCCACTGCCGGCCGGTCCCCCGGGCGCGGTGTCAGCTCGACCGGCACGCCGTCGGCCACCTTGGCCAGGGTGATGGTCGCATTCGGCAGGTAGGGCAGGGAATGGCCGCGAAACTTCTGCCCGTTGACAATATCGACCACCAGCCTAGTTTCCGGAGCGACCATGTATTCCTGCGCCTGAAGCCACAGTTCATGGGCCGCGAGGGGCAGGGGAGAAAACAGGCAAAAAACCATGAAAAGCAATCTTCTGGATGCCGTCATTGAAGTTCTTTCGATGACACGCGCGATCTTTCGCATGATATTTCCCCGCCCCTGCCGCTTGCGAACATTCAGGATGCGCAGGGCGTGTCTGCTGTCAAGCTCGCTCGCTGTCCTGATCACGTTTCTGTCATTCTCCGCCGGCCAGGCGCATGAAGTGGTGCCCGCCATCGGCGATCTGCAGCAGGAAGGGCGCAGTCTGCGCCTGACCATCCGGATGCCGATGGAAGGCATCCTCGCCGGCATCGACCTGGCCAATACCCGCGACACCAACGACGCCCCCCAGGCCGCCGGCTATGACGCCCTGCGCGCACTGCCCGCCGAGCGGCTTGCCGAAGAGATACGCGCCTTCTGGCCGCAGATGGCCGACGGGATCGAGCTCATGGCCGAAGGCCGGCGCCTCGCCCCGCGCCTGGCCGCTGTCGAGGTCCTGCCGGCGGAAGATCCGGCGCTGGCGCGCGATTCCGTCCTGACCCTGCAGGCCGCGCTTCCGGAGGGGGCCGGGAGCGTCACCTTCCGCTGGAAGCCCGAATATGGCAGCATCGTGCTGCGCCAGCAGGGGGTGGAGGCGCCCTATACCGGCTACCTGACGCCGGGCAGCGCCAGCGAGCCGATTGCCCTGGCCGGGGGCGGGGCCGAGAGCGGCTGGGAGGCCTTCGCAAGCTATGTGCCGGTCGGGTTCCGCCATATCCTGCCGCTGGGGGTCGATCATATCCTGTTCGTGCTGGGGCTGTTCCTGCTTTCGACCCGCTGGCGGCCGCTGCTGATACAGATCAGCCTCTTTACCCTGGCCCATACGATCACCCTGGCGCTGGCCTCGCTGGGCATCGTCGCGGTGCCGGCGGCCATTGTCGAACCTCTGATCGCGGCCTCGATCATCTTCGTGGCGGTGGAAAATATCTTCACCACCGGGCTCAGTCGCTCGCGGCCCTTCGTGGTGTTCGGCTTCGGCCTCCTGCACGGGCTGGGCTTTGCCAGCGTGCTGGGCGAGATCGGCCTGCCCCGGGAAGCCTTCGTGCCGGCGCTGGTGGGCTTCAACCTGGGCGTCGAGCTGGGCCAGCTTGCGGTCATCGCCGCCGCCTTTGGCGCGGTGGGCTGGCTCGGCCGCAAGCCCTGGTACCACCGGGCGGTAACGGTGCCCGCCTCGCTGGGCATTGCCCTCGTCGCCGCCTGGTGGGTGCTGGAGCGCACCCTGCTGTCCTGAAAGCTGCCCCGAAAGCCGCCCTGAAGGCGCGGGCCGGCCCGGCGTCGGCCCCCGGTCCTCCCCGCGGCCTTGCGGCACGGCACTTTCCCCTTGCATCCCGCGCGCGCCGTGCTATACGCGCGCCACCAAATCCACCGGCAGGGGCGGGCCGCGCGGGGAGAAATCCCGCCCGGTCCACCGGTTGGGGCATCGGCCCTCGCTCCCCTGCCCAAGGCATCAAACCGGAAAGGACACATTCATGGCCCTGCCTGAATTCACCCTGCGTCAGCTGCTCGAGGCCGGCGTTCACTTCGGCCACCAGACCCAGCGCTGGAATCCGCGCATGGCCGAATACATCTACGGCGCGCGCAACGGCATCCACATCATCGACCTGACCAAGACCGTGCCCCTGCTCGACCAGGCGCTGCAGGTGATCCGCGACACGGTGGCCAAGGGCGGCCGGGTGCTGTTCGTCGGCACCAAGCGCCAGGCCTCGGCGGCGATCGCGGACGCGGCCGAGAAAAGCGCGCAATACTACATGAATCACCGCTGGCTCGGCGGCACGCTCACCAACTGGAAGACCGTCTCCCAGTCGATCAAGCGCCTGGACGAACTGGACAAGAAGCTCGCCGAGGGCGGCGAAGGGCTGACCAAGAAGGAACTGCTGGGCATGCAGCGCCAGCAGGCCAAGCTGCAGGCCTCGCTCGGCGGCATCCGCGAAATGGGCGGGCTGCCGGACCTGCTCTTCGTCATCGACGTCAACAAGGAAGCCCTCGCCGTGGCCGAGGCCAACAAGCTGGGCATCCCCGTGGTCGCCGTGGTCGATACCAATTGCGCCCCGGACGGGATCGATCACGTCATCCCCGGCAATGACGACGCCTCGCGCGCCATCGCGCTCTATACCGACCTCGCCGCGCGCGCCGCGCTCGACGGGATGAGCGCGCAGCTGGGCGCTGCCGGCATCGACATCGGCGCCATGGAAGAAGCCCCCGCCGAGGAGGCCCTGACCGATGAGGAGGGGGCCGCGGAAGAGGGGGGCGCGGAGACCGGCGAGACCGGCGAAGCGGCTGAAGCTTCCGGCGAAGCCGCGCCCGAATCGGAAGCGGAATCGACCGAGGCGAAGAGCGATACCTGAGC